>CADBLC010000111.1 GCA_902795385.1 Fibrobacter succinogenes
CTCATCATTACGGATCCAGACAACCCGAACCGCAACCCGGGCGTAAAGGTGAAGAACGGGACGCTGTACAAAAATGTCGACACCGATTTCGAATCGCTCGCCTGCGGAACCGATTCTAACTGGTTCGCCTATTCCGTCAATGCAGGCGACACGCTGATACGGAAGTACCTCACCCTACCGGATTCCCTGAGCGCGGATGATTTCGAAACGGACTGCATCGCCGAAGGAGGCTCGTTCAATACGGACACCACAAGCGAAGCCGCCGGCCAGCACCTCCACACCTGCGACCTGGAAACCGCCGGACACCTGTCCCAAGCTAGGCAGTACGTGGACCCGAACTGGAAAAAGTACGTAGAACTTATCGTCGGCATCTGCCGCGATTAAAACCATAAACCGTTAGGAGGAAACCTATGAACAACAACATCAAGACAATCATTTGCGGGCTCGCCGCGCTCGCGCTGTACGCCTGCTCAAGCGATAACGCATCGGCCCCGGAACAAGCGCTGTCGCAAGTACCTGACAACAACGACGAATACCAGCACGTACGCATCGATCCACCGGACCAAACGGATTCCATCCCCGAAAGCTGGCTGGAAGGCAACACGCTCAGCAAGGCTATCATGGTCGACCACCACTGCGTCGAGAGCCCCGACCATCCGGACAATCCCATGTGGTGCCTCCCTCCAAGGGTCCAATTGGAAACCGGGACGGTATCCGAATATTATTGGGGAAGTAGTGACCGCATCAGCTGCGAAATGGTAGGGGATACCCTTACCTACAGCGGCTACATCTCCTCGGACGACAGCACCGTATCGAAAAGACTGAGCCGCAGCGCCATCGAACTCATTACCGATATCGCGATAGCATTCCGGGACTCCTGCGAAGCCGAGGGAGGGACATTCATCGACAACAACGAACGCGGCGTGGAATGCCTGGTCAAATTGAAACCCTGGGACTGCGAATCGTGCCCGGAAGGCATAAATCCCTTCTACAAAGACCCGTACTGGAGGCCTTTTGCCGAGATGGTCACTTCCCTCTGCAGAATTAGGCCGCAGATTACGCCTATGGACTAGTGTATAGATTAGTGTAAAAATCGGCGATTTTAGCCCAAAATCGCCATTTTTAGCGATTTTTGACGTTAATTTATCTGTAAAGGACGGAAAAATTTTACATTCCGTCCTTTACACACAAGATGTGAATTGTTATATTTGGCCAAAAATGAACAACACCCCCCGCAATCCGGGGATACCCAAAAGAGGTTAAAATGGCAACCGTTATCCGTCTCGCTCGTTTCGGCAAGCGTCACAACCCCATGCGTCACAACCCCATCTACCGCGCCGTGGTCATCGACAGCCGCAAGGCCCGCGACGATAGCTTTATCGAACAGGTCGGCTTCTACAACCCGAACCTCAAGAAGCCGGAAATCCGCTTCGACCAGGAAAAGGTGATGAAGTGGCTCTCTGTTGGCGCCCAGCCGTCCGACACCGTCCGTAGCCTCCTCAAGAAGGTCGGCATCATGGACCTCTTCCACGAAGTGAAGGCCGGCCGCTCCATCGAAGGCAAGACCGCCACTCCGCGCGCCGACAAGGAAAAGAAGGCCAAGCTCGGCCCGAAGGCTCTCGCCAAGATCGAAGCCGAAAAGGCCGCCAAGGAAGCTGAAGCCGCCGCTGCTGCCGAAGCCGCTGCCGCTGCTGAAGCCCCGGCCGAACCCGCTGCCGAAGCTCCGGCCGAAGCATAATTCGACTTTATGTCAAAGGTCCCGCGCATTTCTGCACGGGACTTTTTTTAACCCGCGAATTTAGAGAACCATGCCTGAATCCGAAGAGTACATCACCGTCTGCCAGCTCATGCGCACGCATGGCGTGAAAGGTTATATCAAGGCCATGCCCTTGACCCACGACCTGAACCGCCACGAGAGCCTGGAGAAGGTGCGCCTCAAGAAGACGAACGGCGAGGAAGTGGACCTGGAAATCGAAGACTCCAAGCTCGCGAACACGCTGTGGCTCCTGAAATTCAAGGGCTACGACACGCCCGAGTCGTTGGTGCACTTTGTGAACGGCGACCTGATGATTCCCGAGTCCGAGAGGCTCCCCGCCCCCGAGGGCGAGTACTACGTTGACGACCTGGAAGGGTTCCGCGTGCACACCGAAGACGGCCGAGACATTGGCGAAGTGGTGAGCGTGGAAGAACTCCCGACCGTGAACGCGTTCGACATCAAGTTCGACGAATCGCACCAGGCCGAGTTCAGCAGCAAGCGCATCCTCGCCCCGTGGATTAAGGACTGCGTTGTGGAGATTGACGAAGACGGCGGGTTTATTGTTTGCAACGCCGACTACCTGCGCGCACTCTGCCCCGAGGACCACAGTTCCGAGGCACGCCCGGGTAACGGCGACGGGGAGGCATGATGGTCATCGACTGCATCACCATATTCCCCGAGATGTTCACCCCCATGAAGCAGTCCATCATGGGACGTGCGCAAGCCAAGGGCCTGCTCGAGTTCAACACCGTCTACCTGCGCGACTTCGCCATCAACGATTACGGCCAGGTGGACGACGTTCCCTACGGCGGCGAACCGGGCATGGTGCTCCGACCTGAACCGCTGGCCGGGGCCATCCGCAGCACGGGCGTAAAGCAGGACGGCGGCAAGGTCATCTACCTCACCGCCGACGGCGTGCCCTTCACGCACAAGATTGCCGAGGAACTTTCCAAGGAAAACCATCTAGTGCTTGTGTGCGGGCACTACAAGGGTATCGACGACCGCATACGCCAGACCGAGGTCGACATGGAGATTTCCATAGGCGATTTCGTGGTGAGCGGTGGCGAACTGCCCGCGATGCTCCTGACCGACGCCGTGGTCCGGCTGATTGACGGGGCTCTCGGGAACCGCGAAAGCGGGGATACGGACTCCTTCGCCCAGGGCGTACTTGGGTGGCCGGTCTACACCCGACCGGAGGAATTCGAAGGCAAAAAGGTGCCCGAAGTGCTGCTTTCGGGCCATCACAAGAACATTTCCGAGTGGCGGAGGCAAGAATCGTTAAAAAGAACGCAGGAAAGACGCCCCGACATCTTTGAAAAACTGGAATTAAATACTAAATTTGGCGACAAATAAAAAGAGGTACACAATTATGTCCCTGAACATTGAAGCAATCCACAACGAAAACGTGAAGACCGACATTCCGGAATTCCGCGCCGGCGACACCGTTACCGTTAATGTCAAGGTTATTGAAGGCACCAAGGAACGTATCCAGCCGTTCAAGGGTGTTGTTATCCAGCAGAAGAACACTGGCATTTCCAAGACCGTTACCGTCCGCAAGATGTCCGGCGCCGTGGCCGTCGAACGTATCTTCCCGGTGAACTCCCCGCGCATCGACTCCATCGTGATCGACCGCAACGGTAAGGTCCGCCAGTCTCGCATCTACTACATGCGTAACCTCCGCGGCAAGGCCGCCCGTATCGACGAGCGCGAAGCCTAATTAGGGGTTAAGAGGGCTATTTCCCGATGATTACGGGGGATTCCCGCCAGCAAGTTATCCCGCCCACGCGTTCCCGCGTGAAGGCGGGTTTTGTTGTATACTCACCGGACTCCGGCGAGCGCAACATCATCATCCTCGACGAAGGCGAACTTGCCGCCATCGACCGCAACAACGGCATCAAGACGACCGTATTCAAGATGCACCCAGGCGACCTCGTGGGCGTGGCCGCCCTGCTGGAGCACGAGAACTTCCGCTACGCCATCGAGGCCACCGAAGATTCGACGATTACCGTGGTCACCGAGGAGTGCATGGAATCGGAGCTCAAGACGCTCCCCGTGTGGATGCTGGCCGTAATCCGCAGCCTCTCGTCCAAGACGCGCAAGCTTAAGGACGCACTGCACCACACGCGCTGCGAGAACACGCTCAAGAGCCTCGCCGAATACTGCAACCACCTGGAAGCCAAGAAGAAGTACCCCCTGAAGGATTTGGTCCACGAGTTCCACTGGCTCACCAGGATTCCCTCTTCCGTAGTGAACGAAGAAATCAAGGCGCTTGCCCGCCGCAAGTTTTTGGTGCAGGAAGGTACCGGCGAAGACACGACCGTGTACGTTGTGAACACGCTATTGCTGCAGATATTCGTGGACTACCAGAACGCCACCGAACACGGCGTGAACTGGGAGCCCTTCACGCTGAGCCTCGCGCAAAAGCGCCTGCTTGTAAAGATATCGTCGGTGGACCAGTCCACGAGCATGGACGCGCCCGCCTGGATAGCCTTCTTCAAGGAGGCCAAGCTGCAGATAGACGTTACCGAATGGATCCGCATGCAGCAGTTCGGCTGGTTCAAGCCCGGCCGCGGCAACACGTTCTCGCCGAATACAGATAAAATAAAGTACTACCTCGCGGCGCTCCGCTACGAGACCAACATCCGGGGGGTGCTGTAATGCATATCGCTACCGGAGAATACGTTTGCCTGGAAGGCGACAAGGCGAATACGCTCTTCATTGTGAAGTCGGGAATGCTGGTCGGTTCCACCAAGGCCGACGCAGGCGCACCGCTGCAGAACTTTGGCCCCGGCAGCATCGTGGGCGAATTCAGCCTGCTCGAAAGCGAACCGCGCGACTTAACGCTCCGCGCCGCCGAGGATACTGAAATATTGGTAATCGAGCAGCACACATTGCAGTCCACGCTGGACAAGCACCCGGGCTGGCTCAAGTCCATATTGACCTTCCTTACCGCACGCAACCGCATTGCGCAAGAGAACAAGCGGAAGAACGACCTGATACAGGCGCTCCCCTCCCTGCTGTACATTTTCTCGGCGCACCTCAAGGAGACCGGCGCCGACTCCATACCGCTTTCGCTGTTGCACAAGAAGATTCTCGCGCTCAACAACACGCCCGACGAAGAGACGGACAACCTTCTGAAATCGCTGGAATCGCTCGGACTGCTCAAGGTATGCGGCTCGAACGACGCCGACAAGAACGTGAAGGTGGAAAGCCTGCAGATTATCCCGCTGCTGTACGAAACGCTGCAGTACCGCGCGCTGAACCAGAAGGTGTCGCCGAACATTCTCTCGATGACGGAGCAGATGGTACTCACGACGTTCGTGAAGATTGCCCGTGAAAGCAACGTGCCGCTGCAGAACGGGCTGTGCACCATCACCACCGAGCAGCTCAAGGCCGAGGCGAAAAAGTCCATGCACGGGCTCACGCTCACCTCCAGGACCATCGCGCCGCTGGTCGAGAAAAAGCTATTGGAACCCTCCAGCGCGTTCGACATCCACGCCCCGCTGGAAAGCGTGAACTTCTTCTTCGCCGACTTCGAGAAAATCCTCGATTTGCTCGAGCTCAACCGCATATTCCCGCTGCTCGACAAGAGCCTGGTGTAGCGGATTTTCTATATTTCTACACGAAATAAACCTTCACCTTAAAACAAGGCAAACCATGAAACTTTCTGCACTTCTCGTGACTCTCTCCTCCATCGCCGCCTTCGCCCAGGATGCCGCACAGCCCGAACAGCCCAGCGCTCTCGCAAGCCTCATGCCGATTATCCTCCTCTTCGTGGTGATGTGGCTCTTCTTTATCCGCCCGAAGAACAAGGAAATGAAGAAGATGGAAGAAATGCGCAAGGCCCTCAAGAAGGGTGACAAGGTCATGACTGCCGCCGGCATCGTTGGCACCGTCACCAACATCGAGGAAGGCACCAACATCATTACGGTCCGCACCGCTTCCACCACGCTCATCGACTTCGAAAAGCAGGCTATCCTCCGCGTGATCAGCGCCGAAGCCAAGCCCGAAGAAAAGAAGTAAGGGACCTGGAACATGGCCATCCTCCCCATCCGCATTTACGGCGACCCGGTGCTCCGCAAAAAGAGCGAGCCCGTTAGAGAGATTACGCCCGAGCTCCGCGAACTCGCGAAAGACATGCTCGAAACCATGTACGACGCTCCGGGTTGCGGGCTTGCCGCTCCGCAAATCGGCAGGAATATCCGCCTGGTGGTTATAGACACGGCGATTCCCGGCGAGGAGGAGCCGCGCCCCTACATTATGTTCAACCCCGAATGGGAAGCCGAAGACGACGCCAAGCCCGCCGACTACGACGAAGGCTGCCTCTCGCTGCCGGAAATTTTCTGCAACGTGGTGCGCCCCGACAAGGTTTGCGTCCGCTTCTTCGACATCAACGGGGAACCGCAAGAGATTCACGACTGCGAAGGGCTCTTTGCACGCTGCATCCAGCACGAGACGGATCACCTGAACGGCGACCTCTTCGTGGACAAGATTTCGCAGGCCGACCGCACGCTCAACCAGTCCAAGCTCCGCAAGATGGCCAAGGACACGCAGGCCAAGCTGAAGAAGAGATAGTGAGTGTGCTCCGGGCGATTTAAAATCTGGCTCTGCCTGCTAGCGTTTTCGGCGATGTCTTTCGCCGACGACGATGGCTTTGATTTGCCCGACATGCCAAAGGCGGTGGAAAAGCCTGCTCAAGTGCCTTCTCAAGCGCCTGCTCAAGTGCCCGCGACTCCTGAAAAAAGCGCGGCGCCTGATACCGCCGACGAGGTCCCGCTGAGCTTCGCCCCTATCGAAGCCACGAGCGTTTCCGGCGGGAATAGCGCGAATACAAGCGCCGCGACGAAAACCTCGAGCGCCGCAGACACCACCATCCACGCGCAAAAAATTCCCGCGAACCTGAACCGCCCCGTACGCGTTGGCATATATGTTGACGAAAAGGAACTGTACGTAAAGCACGGCGGCGACGAGTTCCACATTACCGCGGCAAGCGGCAAGCTCAAGGTGGCCAAGGGCAAGTCCAAGCCCGAGACCGTTGCCGCGAAGACGTTTACGCAGGCGGGCCGCTGCACCTCCATAGCGCCAAGCAAAAAGCAACTCGCCTACAGCTGCTACCCCGGCGAAATCAAGCTGACAGCCAAGGGC
>CADBLC010000112.1 GCA_902795385.1 Fibrobacter succinogenes
ATGCTGCCCCGCAGCCATTCCTTACGGGCAAAAAGCTCATGGACCTGGGTGTAAAACCCGGCAAGCACATGGGCGAGATTATCAAGCAGAGTTTTGAGCTGCAGCTCGACGGGAAGATTACGAGCGCAGAAGAAGCGGCCGAGTGGGCGCGGCAGGCAAGCTGCTAGCCGCCATTCAGTTTTGCGAGCAGTTCCAAAGCCTGCGAAACCAAGTTGACAAGTCCGAGTATTACCACAATCGCGAACAGCGCGTTCTTTTTGCGTTCGGAGCTTACCTTCAGGTAAACCGCGAGGAAGAGGAACATCAAGAGCCAGTCCGTCATGAAGAAGACTCTCTCGCCCGAAGCGTAAATCGTGGGGGAGAAGAACATCATGGCTTCGCAGAGCATGCCCATCGAGAGGGTTGCCGTGCCCGCGATTCCAAGACTCCTGTGTACCGTAAAGAACGTGAACAGCGTTGCGGCAAGCCACCAGACCATCGCTACGAAATTCCAGGCGCCCGCGTTGGCGATGCAGGGGAAAACTTCGGGACGCACGGCGGGGTCGATGTAGTCGATGCCGGTATCCGAAAGAATCGTGATTCCTGCAAACGGGAGGAGGGCCGCGACGGAAAAGACGGCCGTAAGAGCCGTGAGCGCCTTGCTTCTGGGGGACATCATTAGGCTGGCCATCCAGATGATGACGAAAAAGGCTTTCGCCTCGTTCGCGAACGAGGAAAGCAGCCACTGGATGCAAATGAAGGCGTGCTCCACGGGCGATAGCGTTGCAAAGGCGGGGAACCAAGTCTGCGTTTCCGTGGCGACTCTCACGGAGTTGCCGGGGGCGGCGATGCTTACGGCAAAGACGGCGAGCAGTGCGGCGGCCTCTGCGTAGATGGCTGCGGGGATGTTCTTTTTGTGGAACTTGCTAACGGCAAACCCGCAGGCGAAATAGGCGAGGAGGACAAACCCGATTTGCTCGATGGACGAGACAGCGAAAATCCCGAGGGGAATCGATGCGATGAACTTGGGACGGGAAATGGTTCCCGACGTGAACGTGTCCAGCGTGAGGTAGATGCACGATAGCGCGCTGGCGAGAGTCCAGGTGTAAAAGATGGAACCGTTGACCCAGACGGCGGCATGCCCGCAGGTGACGATGTCCATGAGCAGGAACGCGAATGCGCCTGTGGCAAAGAGGCGCAAAGACGGCCAGGAGGCGAGGGGGTCGCACTCCTTCGGGTAAATTTTGCGGACAATCAAAAAGAGGAGCGTGGGGAGAGCCGTCACCATGAGCGCGTTGACCACTCGCCAGAACCAGATTCCAAGGCTGAAGGAAACATAGACGGCCGTCTCGCCGGCAAGGCGCCCAGTCCAGGTGAGGAACCTCTCCTTGATGTATTCAAGGAACGGGGTGCTGTTCACGTAGTAGTCGAACAGGGCGTCGTCGCCGTCGGAATAATGGATTTTGCAGAATACCGCGAATGCGGCCAAAGCCATGGCGCCGGGGAAAAGGAGTGCTTTCCGGTTTGTCCAGCGCATGGGGCGGACTCACTTCCACCGGAACATGCCGGTGATGCCCGCGGGCACGGCGAACACGATCATCGGAATCTGGATAATCTCTACCGGCAAAAAGGCGAGCATCTTGCGCTTGGAATGCAACTTCCACGACGCAATCATCAGGAACACGAAATCCACGAGAACCTTCGCAGCGATGCTGAATACGCACCACTGCCAAGGGCATTCCAAGAAGGCGACACACCAGGGGCTCACGAACATCCAGATGTAGTACGTGTAGATGAGCGTGAGCAGCAATACGTATGCCTTGCTCTCGTAGTTGGTGCCGTTGCTGCTCCAGCGGGCTCGCTGGTTAAAGAGCTGTTTCCAGGTATGTACCGGCGCTGTCTCTATCACGGCGTCCTTGTCCAGGTTGTAGCAGACCTTGGTGCCCGGGATTTTCATCATCTTGTGAATGAGCATGTCGTCGTCGCCGCTCGAGAGGTTGATGAGGTCGCCAAAGCCGCCCACCTTGAAGAACAGGTCCTTCTTGTAGGCGAGGCATGCGGCGGAGGCGACAATCGGGTGGCCCCAGCTGAAGCCGGCAGCTTCCATCGCGGTGTAGCCGAGCGTCTCGAGTTTCTGGTAAAGGTGCGGCATGGTGCGGCTGCCGTTGTTCTGCTTGGGCCCCTGCACAATGCAAATGCCGTCGGTAAAACGCCCGGCCATCGCGGTAATCCAGCTCTTGCGCGGAATGCAGTCGGCGTCCATCGTGAGGAGCACTTCGTTTTTGGCAATCTTGAATGCGCTTTCGAGGGCGCGCTTCTTGGGGCTTGCGATAACCGGCAAGTCCTGCGGCAGCGAAAGTACTCGGAATTTGGGATGGGTGGCGGCGAACTTCTCGAGAATCTCCTTCGTGGAATCCGTGGAGCGGTCGTCTACGCAGATGACTTCCCATTCGCCTGCATAGTCCTGCTCGGCGAGCGCCTCGAGCGTGCGCTGCGCAAATTCCTCTTCGTTTCGCATCGGTACCACCACCGACACGCTCGGGGTAGCCTTAGGGCCCCTGTAGCGGTGCGTGCGTATAACCCCTATTATGAAGAATAGGAATAGGAGCACGTAGAGTGCGGTGAGGCATGCGACAATGATACCGCCCATATGGATAAAATTAGAAAAAGAATGTGGTCATTGGTCACTAGTCATTGGTCATTGGTTCTTATAATAGTACCTAGACAATTTTTTTGCTAGCAACTAACAACTAATTACTAAATTATAGCTCATGTTCCATCCGTCCGCATTTGTGAGCCCGCAAGCCAAAGTCCACGAAACAGCCGTTATTGGCCCGTGGTGGTGCATCGTGGATGCCGGTGCCGAAATTGCGGAAGGGGTCGTGCTCGAGTCCCGCGTGCATGTATACGGCGGGGTCTCTATTGGCAAGGGCACGCACGTTTACGACGGCGCCATCCTCGGCGGACCTCCGCAAGACTTGAAGTATGCGGGTGAACCGACCCGCCTCGAGATAGGCGAGGGCTGCACCATCCGCGAATACGTGACGCTCAACCGCGGCACGGTGCAGGGCGGTGGCTGTACCCGTGTTGCAGACAAAGTATTGATTATGGCCTATTCGCACATTGCCCATGATTGCCAAATCGGTGTCGGGGCGGTTATCGCGAATTCCTGCCAGCTCGGCGGGCACGTTCGTATTGGCGAGTACGCGACTATCGGCGGTGTTTCCGGAATCCAGCAACGGAACCAGGTGGGCGCCTACGCCTTTGTGGGCGGCACGCACAAGGTGGACCGCGACGTTCCCCCGTGCGCCAAGGCTTCGGGCAATCCCGTGCGTTTTGGAGGGCTCAACCTGCATGCGCTCCGCCTGCATCCGGACCTGTTCCCCGAAAATCGCGTCGAGGCCCTGTCACGCGCCTACCGCGAACTTTACCGCAGCGGCCGCCCGGTCGCCGAAGTCGTCGAGGAATTGAAAAAAGGCCCGGAACCTCTGTTCCAAGCCTTCTTCGATGAACATTGGGGCGGTAGCCTTATTCGCCCGTAAGCCCGAATGCTTCCAGCATTCCGGGGTACCAGTTCCCGCTGGACTTGTCGTAGGCCTCGAATCCGCCAACACCCACGAATCCCCAATAATGCCAGGAGATGTCGTATTTCGCCACGGCCTTGATGAGGTCTCTTGTCCAGATGGCTCTGTACTTGTCGCTCGGGCCCTTTGTGCCGCAGGGATTGTTCTTGCCGCCGGAGACTCCGAATTCGCCCATGTTCATGGGGATGAATCCGCCGTTCTTGTCGGGGTACATCTTCTTGGCGGCGTCGACATATGCCTTGAAGTCGTTGTAGGCGGTCATGGCGTAGGCGTCGTCGCCTTTGCAGCCGTAGCTGTGGCCCTGGTGGCTGTAGTTGTAGGGCTCGTAGTAATGGCCGCTGTAGATGATGTTGCCGTCTTCGGGCAGCTGGAGCGCAGTTATGTCGGCAAACTTGGCGGCATGGTAGCTTTCGAACATGATGGTCTTGTTCTTGTCTACCGACCTGATGGCTTCATAACCGATATTCATGACTTCGTTCAGGATGTTCACGTCCTTGAATGTCGGTTCGTTTAGGATATCCCAGACCAGCATGGTGTCGGGGAAGTCCTTGAATTCCGTGGCAATCTGCTTCCAGAGGGCGGCAAAGTGGGCCTTTTCTTCGGCGTAGTAGTCGGGAAGGGTGGTCGCATGGTTGCCGGCGTACATGAGTTCGATGTACCAGTGGAAACTTATGACTACGGCGAGGCCCGCGTCAATGGCGAGTTTCACGTCTTGCTTGACGCCTGCCAGGCGATCGGGATTCGCTTCGTGGGTCTCGGGGTTGGAATTGTGCTGCCATCTTACGGGGAGGCGTATGGAATTGAATCCGGCGTCCTTCAGGAACTTGAAATAGTCGTCGCTGATGGGGTTGCTCCAGCTGGAGTCCAGACGGTCCCTGCAACCGTAGTTGTAGCGCTTGAAGGGCATGTTCGAGTAGTCCGAAGCTTCGGATTCCACCAGGGGAATATAGGCCGAGTCGCCTTGGTCCAGGGCGTCCTTGAGGGTTCCGCATGTCCAGTAGGCGGCTCCATCCCACGCGTTGCCGAGGTTGATGCCCTTGCCGAGCCTCTTGTTCATGGCGCGGCCCAGGGAGTAGTCCACAGCCTTGGCGTTGGAACTGGATGACTCTACGGTATCCTCTTCGTCGTCGGTTGCAGTCGGCTTGTTGTCGCCCCCGCAGGCCCAGAGGCAAAGGCTGAGGACGAGAGGGATGAGATGGACTGGTTTCATGATATACCTCGTTAAATGTTTCCTTTTACAAACATACTCTTTTTTAGCCGTTCTTCAGGAAAATAAAAAAAATAAAGTGTTTACAATGGAAAACTCAAAAATACACAAAAAAACTTGGATTTATGCGTTTTTTTCACGATTGTGTCTTTTTTTTGTCATAACCCGGAAACGGAGCCCTCAAAAACAAGTTATATTATACTCCATCCGAATTTGGAGAATTTTACCTATTATGAATGGAAATCTCAAAAAAGCCATTTGGAAGTGTGCCCTCGCGGCGCTACTTCTCGCTTCTTCGTCTTTTGCCGGCTACGGCTTCAGCGACTATCGCGACCGTGACCAGGCCCGTTTTATCACCAAAGAAGGTAAACCTTTCCGTCCTGACAAGGATGTGGTTAGCGTCGTGATGCGCGAAGCCATTCCCCGCGGCGGTGGTTATACCTATCAGTACCCGCGCGAGAACCCCGAACCGGTGCTCACGGACAAGTACGCCATGGAAGGTGCCCTTTCCATGGAAATCGAACTTATCGCAAGCGACTATTCCGGTGTGGCCATCTGTATCGCCGGTTCCGTCGACCTGACCCCGTACCTCGAGGAAGGCGTCCTCGAGTTCTGGATCAAGGGTGCGAAGGGCGGCGAAAACGCCCTGTTCGTGCTCGTGGACGACGGTGTGAAGAGCGGTGGCGAATCCCTGCAGGTGAAGCTCCGTTCCAAGAGCCTCGGCGAAATTACCACCGAATGGAAGCACTTTAGCATTCCCCTCAAGCTGTTCGGCATGACCGGTGTCTACTGGGATGCCAAGAACACGCGCGAAGTGATGCTCCCCTTCAGCTGGAGCAACTTCAAGGGATTCCGTCTCGAAGTCCGCAAGGACGAGAACGAGTCCTTCAAGGTATGGATCGACGACGTCGTCATCAAGAAACACGGCAAGCCGTATGAAGGCCCGGCCAACTATCCGTTCCGTAACGAGCTTTAAGAGGGGATAAGAGGACTTTATGCATAAAACAATAACTTCGCTTTTGCTAGCATCCAGTCTTGGAGCCGCATGGGCCATAACTCCCCAGATGCAGCTGGACTCCATTCACGCCTCCCTGGATACCCTTTCCGGAAATATGGAATCGACCATCATGGGCAAGGACGACCTGCCGCTCGCGGTCTCCGGTTACATGGCGTTCCGTCTCAAGAATTTCCACTACTCCGAAAGGAGCCCCTGGGTCCAGAACGACATGGCCCGCACGTCCGTTGACGCCGTGCTGAACATGAACGTCGTGGCGATGCCCAACTCCTACATGACCTTGTGGTCTTCCATGAGCTTCCCGTTCGACCTCTCCGGCCTGTACTCCAACTACCTTGGATCGCAGCCGACGGGCGTGTCGACCAACGACGAGAGAGTCTTGTACGATCACTCCACTGACTACTTCTCTTCGACCATCAACGAAGAAATGAACTTCGGCGTGGATATCCGCGCGGGCGTGTTTGGCGCCTACGTGACCGCCGGCGGTGTCATTTGGGCAAACGCCTCCCCGCTTACCATGTGGGAACGCGAAACGGCCCCGCGCTTCGCCTGGCAGTACGAACTGTTCGAAGACGAAAAGACGGTGAGCACCTATTATAAGGAAAAGGTCTTCAAGCCGGTGAAGGAAGGCGGCCGCGCCTTCTGGACGAACCGCAGCTTCGGCGGCGTGTTCGCGAACTTCTACCAGCTGCCTTTCAACATGAAGGCCCAGTTCATGGTGTCCCAGCCGGCCGATGCCGACGTGGGTACGCGTGACGGCTTGCGCATGTACGGCGGCCAGCCGGGCGAACTCGAAATGTCCGGTGGTTACGATATGCGCGGCGCTGTCTACCATGGCCGTATCGCCAAGGAAAAGATTGCCGACAACATGACTGTTGGCGTGAACTACATGGGCGTGGTCTTTGACAAGGGCATTATCTACGAACCGGAATTCCGCAACCAGTGGATCAACTACGGTGCCGATTCCACCCCGAAGGAACTCAACACCCACGTGGTTTCTCTTGACGTGAAGGGCAACATCACCCCGAAGCTGTACTTGATGGCCGATGTGGGCGTGAGCATCACGGACTCTATCAAGTTCTACCAGTCTTCCGAAGTGAACGGCTACAACAAGGCTAACGCAAGTTCCGGCTATTCCGAAGACGCTTACGAATCCAAGATCAATACCCCGCAGGTGGGCGCCTACTTGAAGGCCCAGAGCAAGTATGTCGAGGGCTGGCCCATGACGGTGGAAGGAATCTTCCTGCAGAAGGAATTCTATTCTCCGTACTCCCTGAGCAACCCGTCCCGCTTCGCTACCTGGCGCAGGGACGAAGCCTTCCTGAACGGCGGTTCTCTCCGTTACACCCCGAACATGGCGGGTATCAACTTCAAGTTGGAACCGACCTTCAACCGCGGTTACTTCGATTTGCAGTACGGTCAGCACCGCCAGATCGAAGACGGCCAGGACGTCGTATGGTTCAACTACCGCTTGAACGGCCGCAACATGTGGGAATCCACGAACTCCTGGACCAAGCACAAGCCGCTCTTCATTGCCGACTCGGGTAACGCCGACAACGCCGCCTACATCGCCCGTACCGGTGTGCAGATTGGTTCGGAAGAAGGCGTGAAGCAGTATCGCCAGCAGGGCGGTCTCTACGGTGGAACCTGGGAACTCTGGGAATCCTTCGTGGCCTACGAGAATGCAGACCAGATCAAGGAAGAAGAAGTTCCTTCCCATGCCAAGTGGTCTTCTTACCTCTCCTTCATGGGTGGCTACGACATCGGTGGCTGGTTCGGTACGGACCGCACCATCATGATGACCCTCTATGCCGCTCTCTCCGGACTTTCCACTTCGTTCGCGCCCATCGCCTACAGCGAGTCGCAGACGGACATGCTCCTCTGGAGCTTCTACACGCAGTTTGAGCCCTCGATTGCAGTCCATCCCAAGTTCCACGTGGTCGGCATTGTCGGTATGGAAACCTTCCGTTCCGAATACGCCTACCGCACGGTTGCCCCGACCTCCACGGTTGCGAAGACTTCCTCGTTCGCCAAGACGGCTACGCAGGATGCCCAGTTCACGAACCGCTACTACCAGCAGGCTCCGATCAACTATCTTGAAACGGCCTTCGGTGTCGGTTTCGACTGGGACTTCGCCGAACGCGCCGGTCTCCACGTCCGCTATAAGTACATGACCCATTCTGACGAATTGATTTCTGAAAATGATTGGCATTCCCATTACATTGCAGCAGAAACCAAGGTCTGGTTCTAAGAGGGGGTAGCTAAAATGAATATGAAAATGAAAAGATCTTTGTTTGCCCTCCTTGCCGCGACGGTGGCCGGTGCCGCCTCCCCGGTAATAGACAATCAGAATTTGTTGGAAAGCAAGGTTGACTCCATTAACGCGAAGCGCGGCCTTGAAATTGGCGGTGCTATCCGCGGTGTGGCCCAGGCTACTTACTTCGATACCGACCAAGACGCCAACGTGGCGAAGATGATGCCCGATGTCGAAAAGGACGAATTCGTCACGGCCGACCTCGACTTCCACTTCCGCCCCTACGAAAACGTCCGCGCCAATGCGACCATGCGTCTTATGCGTCTTGAAGCTGGCATGCAGGAATACTTCGCCTCTGCCGCCAAGAGCATCTCGGTGGCCTGGATTAACGTCGAAGGTAACATCGGCAAGTCCTTCTACTGGATTGTCGGTGACTTCCGCCAGCAGTACTCTCCGCTCACGTTGTTCCTGCCCTCGGTCGACATCATGTACGAACCGCTGGTGTTCGAACGTCAGCGTCACATGGCCCAGAAGTCCCAGTTCATCGAAGGCAACCAGCGCAACCTGCAGGGTGTGAACCTCCAGTTCCGCACCATGCCGAACAATACGGTCGGCGAAATCCGCGCCGAAGCCTTGATGGCCCGCCTGAACCGCACCGCAGTCCTCGACTTTACCGGTGCCGAAGGCAACGTCATGACGAACACCGAATTCCCGGGCGGCTCCCAGGCATCGAACATGGACAAGTGGCTCGCTGCCGGTAACTTGGAACTCTTGCCCCTGAACCGCAACGCCTATGCCGGTTTCACGGGAATGTTCATCTTTGACGACGAAGAATCCTTCTCGTACACGGA
>CADBLC010000113.1 GCA_902795385.1 Fibrobacter succinogenes
GCTTTTGTCGATTACCAACAAGGTGGACAACCCGTTCGGTTATGCCCGCCAGACTTACAAGACTGGCGGCAACATCAAGGACGGTTTCTTCATTCCGCACGACAACGAGAGTGACTACTGGTGGCAAGGTGAAGACGCCCGCCTGGCAAGCCTTGCCGCAGCTACCGTTTACGCCTTTAACGCCCTGGACCTGGATGGCTCCGAGGCGGTGGACAAGTACGCGACCGACCAGCTTGACTGGATTCTGGGCAAGAACCCGTATGCCACGTGCATGATGTACGGCTTTGGCAAGAAGGTTCCCGAGAAGTATGACGGCCAGTCTGATTACGATGCGACTCTCAAGGGAGGTATCGCGAACGGCATTACCGGCAAGAACAAGGACGGTTCGGGAATTGCCTGGACGGACGACGGTGTCGGAGCTGTTGGCTTTGATGCGCTGATGGAATCTTGGCAGGTGTGGCGCTGGGACGAACAGTGGCTGCCGCATAGCACTTGGTTCCTGATGGCTCTTGCGACTCGCTACGACGAAAAAGGAGTGTCTATCATGCCGACGGTGTCTATCCCGCAGAAGAAGATCGCATCGGTCACGTCGATGGATGTGCGCCTGCAGGGCCGCGTACTCTCGATCGATGTGCCGGGCATGCGTGACGGCAAGTTCTCGGTCGTGGATGTGCACGGTGCGAAGGTTGCCGCGGGTGCGCTCCATGACGGTCGTGCGACGGTGAACCTGGAATCCGTGAAGAGCGGAGTCTACATGGTCAAGGTCGCTGGCCTCGGTGCCAAGAGGATTGTTGTCCGTTAAATAACGCAGGGGAGTGAAGGTGCGTTCTTTTGCTTTGTTCGCTGTGGCGGGCATGCTAATGCCCGCGTGCCTTCGGGCGGTTCCGCTGGACCCGGACGAGCGCCGTATTTTTGTCAATGACGGCGATACGCTCGTGTTGCAGGACCTGGGCGATGAATACTATAGCGTCACGCGGACGGAAGACGGCTACCTTGTGGTTACCGGCTCGAACGGAGTGCTGTACTATGCGGACGAGAGCGGCGAACCTTCGGTGTTCAAGGCGAAAAGCGAAAAGGACAGGACCGGTTTGGAACGCTCGTTCCTCGGTGCGCTCGACAGGGAAAAAGCTTTCGAAGCCCATCGCCGCAAATTTATGGAAGAGCTTCCCGATTCCGATGGCGACATACGGGCTTATGCGCCGGGTGCCCCGTCGGTGCTTCCGGAACCGCACCATTCCATTGGCGAACTGCGTTTCCCGATAATCCTTGTAGCGGGCGAAGCGGACGGAAAGAAGAACCTCGATTCTGCGGAGCTCTATGCGCGCCTGAACCAGGAAGGCTATACGGAGAATTCCTACTTGGGGTCCGTGAGGGACTATTTCATAGACCAGTCCTCCGGGGCCTTCAAGCCGCTGTTCGATATTTTCATGGTCGCCGTGAGCGATTCCTTTGAAAACTATATCGGGAAGGAATACAAACTGATGAGCGGCGCGGTTGTCTCGATGCTCGAGAAGTATCCTTCGTTCAATCCTTCGCTCTATGATTCCGACGGTGACGGCGAAATAGATGCGTTCGGCGTGATGTATGCGGGGGATCGCTATTATTCCAAAAAGACTTCGGGCAAGCATCTGGGCGGGTTCCAGACGACGCTCGATGTAAACAAGGCGACCGTGGATGCTGGAAACGGGACCATTTTCAATACCTGCTTTATCATAGACCAGGGCCCGAGTCACGTTGTCCAGGTAATTCACGAGTTCAGCCACACGATGGGCATCAAGGATCATTACTGCGTGCGTTTTACTGCTTGCACTGCCAACTATTCCGATAGTGCCTACCAGGCGCCCGGGGCGCATGCCTGGGACGTGATGGCGACGGGCGTGTATAACGGCGGCTATCGCAAACCGCCCAACTACAGTGCGTTCGAGAGGAATTTCATGGGATGGCTCGACTACGCGGTGCTCGAGGAAGATTCCCTGGTAAAGGCGCTCCCGCCGCTCGGTACGAACAACTTTGCCTACTACGTGAACGTGAATGAAAATGAGTGGTATGTCTTTGAAAACCGCCAGCAGGTCAAGTGGGATTCGGGACTCCCGAACCACGGGATGCTTGTTTGGCATATCGACTACAACGCCGGTTCGTGGAGACTGGACGTGTTGAACGACAATGCGGCCCACCAGCGCGTGGACGTCGTTGAGGCGGGAACCTTACGCGTGAATACCCAGACTGCCGGGTACATGAGCCAGGGCGGAGGGCCTAGGCAGGCCGACGACCCGTTCCCCGGGAGCCAGAACGTAACGGAACTTTCGCCGGTGCTTGCCTGGGACAGTTCCCAGGTGCTTGCGGGGCTTTTCAACATTGTAGAGCCGGATACGAACGTGTGCTTTGCGCTCGCTCCGGATATCGCCGTGAACGAGTGCGTGTTTGTGATGCCTTCGTCGAGCAGCGCGTTGCCTGAATCGAGTTCGTCCTTGGAATTGTCGAGCAGTTCCATGCAAAGCTCGAGCTCGTCTGCAACGAGCAGTTCCGAACAGCAGTCCAGCTCCAGCGTGAAATCTTCCAGCAGTGCGGCTCCTTCGTCGAGCAGTGCGCCCACGTCCAGCTCGTCGACGACGCTCGTGCATGGCGGTGCGGCAAGCGTCCCCGGATTCCGAGTCTTGGTAGACGGGAACATGCTTCTCGTGGATGCTCCGGAAGCAGGCGTAAAAACGCTCCGTATTTTCGACATGCAAGGCCATGCGCTTGTGTCTACGAAGTTCGCCGGAAAGGCTTTGCACTTGAATTTGGGCATTCTGGCCCGCGGCACCCCGCTCGTGGTTCGGCTTGAATCTGGGCAGGGTAGGGCGGGGCATTTCCGGATTTTGCCGATAGACCCGGCGAAGTAACTCCCTTTTCTCTAGTTAAACCGCTTTTTACACGTTTTTGTGGTTTTCCCGTTTTGTTTTTCGCTCCGACGGGGATATATTTATAAAGAGGTTTGTCTATGAGATTGGAGTGCCGTTCTAGATTAATCGCCATGACAACCTGCTTGGTAGGGATGTTTTCGGCGAATGCGTTCGCCTATCCGGAGTATCCCATATTGCGCACGGTTGAAAACGGCGGCGATTCACTTACGATTCGTACGATAGGTGACGAACATTACCGCTATACGCAGACCGAGGATGGTGTCCTCGTGGTCGCTGATTCCAATGGGGTGTACTACTACGCCGACGAGACCGGCGCTGCTTCCAAGTTCAAGGCGAAAAATGCAGGGAAGCGTTCGGCCGAGGCAAAGAAGTTCCTGAACGGGCTTGACAAGCACAAAGTTCACCGCAAGCACCATGAAAAACATCCGGACCGTTTTAAACGCCCCGCAGGTGAACGCGCCAAGCGCGCCGCCTGGGTTCCGACGGCCTCTAGCGCTGCGGTAGAAAGTTCTTCGACCGCATCTTCGGAAAATGTTCCGCTTGTGCTTAGGCTCCCGAAAGCGAACGGCCATGCGAACGGTACCAACAGGTTCCCTGTCCTGCTCATCGAAGACAGCAATACGAGGAATCTCGATTCTTCCAAGGTAAGCGGACTCCTGAACCAGGAAAACTATACGCAGAACAACTACACGGGTTCCGTGAGGGATTATTTTGTAGACCAGTCTTCGGACAGGTTTGTACCGATTTACGACCTCTACTTTGTAAAGGTGAACGATTCATTTTCCAATTACATTGGCAACGAGTACTCGTTGGTCAAGAAGGGTATAGAGGCTTTGCTGAGCAAGTACCCCAATTTTGACGCGACCCTCTATGACTCCGACAATGACGGCAACGTGGATGCCCTCTGCGTCCTTTTTGCAGGGGGAGAGGTCCGTGCAGGGGATAAGCACTTGGGCGGATTCCAGTACGAATTGCGGTATAATGGAAACGGCTGGAGTGACGGCAGGGTGAATGCCGGCAATAACAAGAAGTTCAACAGCTACTTTATCATCCAGCAGAAAGACTACCTGTTCCCGACTTTCGTCCACGAGTTCAGCCATACGATGGGCCTCAAGGACCATTATTGCGTGTACGGCAATGACTGCTATACGGATTTCAGGAATACGGAATACCAGGCTCCCGGTGCGCATGCCTGGGACGTGATGGCGACCGGCATGTATAACAACGGCGGAATCACACCGCCGAACTACAGCGCTTTCGAAAGGAATTTCATGGGCTGGCTGAACTATGATTCGTTGGACATGTCGAACGACGTTGTGGCTATTCCTCCGCTTGGAACGAGCAACTTCGCATTCCGCATTTCTTTCAGCAAGGATGAATGGTATATCCTCGAAAATCGCCAGCTGAACAAATGGGATTCCAAGTTGCCGAATCACGGGATGCTTATCTGGCATATCGATTATAACAATGAAGTTTGGCAGAATGACGCGATGAACGACGACAAGACCCACCAGCGCATAGACGTGGTAGAAGCGGGCGACAAGCGCGTAGTCAACTACGATGACGGTTTCATGAATTCCTGGGGCGGCAGCAACCTGAAGGACGATGTGTTCCCTGGATCGCAGAAGGTGACCGAGTATGGGCCGTTTGTCTCATGGGGTGGAGCCACGAAGGAAATCCATCTGTATAGCATTACCGAGAAGAATGACAATGTCTGCTTTGCGACCAAGCAGGGCGTCAATATTTCGGACTGCGAATTCGTGCGCAGTTCGAGTAGCGCTGCGGTAATCGAGTCGTCCAGCAGCTCCGAGTCTAAGCTGTCCAGCAGCGTCGAGGCTGTTTCGAGCGAAGCTGCCTTGTCTTCCAGCTCTGTGCGGCCGAGGTCTTCTTCGGGCGGCTGGAGACGTTCCAGCAGTTCGCAGGGCTGGATGCGGTCTAGCAGCTCTGCGGTGGTGCCGAGTTCTTCTACCGAGGCCCTGTTGGCCGGGAAGATGCAGCGCGGGGTGCGGATGGAAGTTTCTGGACGCCTGTTGACGGTGACAGCCGAGACGGCGGCGCCGAGAATGTTGCGCGTATTCGACGTGCAGGGGAACATGCTTGTAAGCGAAAGCTTTGACGGCATGGAAAAAACGCTTGACCTAGGGGTAGGTCGGGGAATGTTTGTGGTGCAACTGATTGGAAAAGGAATGTTGGAGGGCGTCTTGCGCGTCTCGGTAAAATAGAAGCACTATGAAATTTTTATTCAAGATTCAAAAAGTGGCGCTCCTGGCACTGCCTGTAGCGTTTTTGTGTTGTTCCGGCGAAAATTCCGCCGAGGTCGATGTGGATGAGGGTGCCGCGGTTCCTGACGGAACTCCTGACGGGAGTTCTCTGTCGGGATCTTCTTCGAGTGCATCTACCCCGAAGTCTTCGAGTTCGTCTATCGCGAAAGACCTTGGACTCCCTGCTGCAGGGTTCTACACGTCGCTAGAATTGAATGCGCCTGTCGCGACAAAGGGCGGGGTTGTGCGCTGTACTTTTGACGGCTCGGAACCGACCGAAACTACGGCCGAAGCCCAGTTCCCGTATGCCGTGACGACGAATACCGCTGTGCGCTGTACGGAATTCGTCGGGGCGGAGGTGGTTGCAAAACAGACGGAAACGTATTTTGTGGGAGCAGGGAAAATCGGGATGCCGGTCGTTGCCCTGAGTGTACCGCCCGTATTTTATTCGGACTATGTCGCTGCG
>CADBLC010000114.1 GCA_902795385.1 Fibrobacter succinogenes
AGAGATGGGCAGCTCATCCAATGTAGATGTTCCAAGTTCGTCCAGCGATGCGGTGCCAAGTTCATCCAGTGCTGACGTATCGAGTTCATCTGAAGAAACTTCTTCTTCGAGTTATGTACAGCGGAGCCATGTGATAAAGGACAGCAGCGTCTATTTCGAGGCGGAGAACCGCCTGCTGGACCTCCGCGATAGCCAGGAGTATAGGACGGTCGTTATCGGCGAGCAGACTTGGATGGCGCAGAATCTGAATTACGCCTATCTTGAGTTGATATACGACCTAGATGATTCGTCCAGTTGGTGTTACAATAATGAACAGGATAGTTGTACAAGGTATGGACGCTTGTATTTTTTAGAGGCTGCTGTTGATGGAAAGGGCCTTTTTGGCAGTGCCGGCAAAGATTGTATTGAATCTTATAGCTGTGGTAATGAACGGTTGATGCGTGGTATTTGCCCGTCCGGGTGGCATTTGCCAAGTAAGGAAGAATTTGAGAAATTGATTGAATATGCCGGTGGAAAGAAAGTGTCTGGTAAAAAACTTAAATCAACAGAAGGATGGGAAAACGAAAAGAACGGAACTGATGATTTTGGGTTCGGAGCGCTTCCGGCTGGCGATATAGCGTACAGGGAAATTATGACTGAAAATGCATCATCTAGAAATACCTTAGGAAAATATTCTGAAGCAATTGGCTCAAGTACAGGGTTCTGGACTTCAGCTTTTATACATCCTGAGTATGAGAAAGACATAGAGGGGTATGCTTTTTTGATGTCTTCGGGTGATGATGTCGCCACGCATTTGCTTTCTATGGGCTTTCGACCAGATAATTCCTATTCCATCCGCTGCCTGAAGGACGACGATTAAGGCCCCGATAGTGTGATCGGGGTTACACTGGCCGCGATGGTTGATGTGACGGGGATTACACGACCCTGATACAGTTGATACAGTAGTACATATTTTACTCCCTACACGTGAAACGGTGGGGAGCTTTTTTTCTGTATATTCTTTTTCAAGAGGTGTAGTTGGAATGGTGTATGGGACCGTTTGGACAACTCTAATTCAAATTTGGTGTGTGCCAGGAGCCGGTGGGAAACTGCCGGCTCCTTTTCCGTTAGTGCGAATTTGCTAAATTGACTCTCGATGGAGAGTTTATTTAGCAATGTCCTGATGTTTGTCCTCGGCCTCCTCGGCTTGAGTTTCTTGGTGACTATCCATGAACTCGGTCATTTCTTGGTGGCCAAGTGGAATAACGTCAAGGTGAACACGTTCAGTCTCGGTTTTGGCAAAAAACTTCTTAGGTTCCGCCACGGCGAAACGGAATACTGCATTTCGGCCATTCCGTTCGGCGGTTACGTGGCCATGTCGGGCGAGAATCCCGATACGCTCGAAGAGGGCGAGATTCCCGATCCGCGCGACTTTGTGGCAAAATCCGTTGGCGCCCGTGCGGCCATCGCTTTTGCGGGCCCGTTCATCAATATCGCTTTCGCTTTTGTGCTGCTGATGCTCCTCTACATGGTGGGCGTGCAGGAACCCGCGACTAACGAACTTATTGTCGGATTTGTTGCCAAGGATTCCCCGGCCGAGGTGGCGGGCATTCAACCCGGCGATACCATTGTCGGTATGAACGACAAGCCCACGCAGGGCTGGGACGATTTCCGCGAGCAGATTGGCGTGAGCCTCGGGGCCGAAGTTCCCCTCACGGTGCATCGCGGTGGCAAGCCCCTCACCATCACCGTCGTTCCCGAAGAACTTGTGATCCCTTCGCAGGATTCTACCGGTTCCGAAATCAAGATGGGCATCGGCGATATCGGTATCTACCCGCGCAACCGCGTTATCGTGCGCCTTCCCCCGGTGGAAGGTTCCGCTGCCGAAAAGGCGGGTGTTATTGAAGGCGATACCATTTTCGAAATTAACGGCGAGCATATTTCCCGCTATGAAGAAGTCGTGCGCATTATCGACGGGAGCAAGGGCGAAACCGTGAACGTAACGGTCATCCGTAACGGCGATACGCTCACGAAGGCGCTCACGCCAGCCTACAACGAGGAACACAAGCGCTACATGGTCGGCATCCAGATGGGCTACGTGCTCTTCCGCGAAACGAAAACCGTGCGCCGCGGCCCCATGGAGGCGTTCACCAAGACGTGCGCCACCAGCTGGAAAATGACGACGAGCATATTCCGCTATTTCAAGCGCATGTTCCAGGGACAGGTGAAGGTCGATGCGTTCTCGGGCCCGGTTTCTATCGTGGCTGTGATGGGCAATGTGTGGATGAGCGGCTTCCAGGACTTTTTGATGCTCCTTGCGCTAATCAGTATCAACCTGGGCGTGATGAACTTGTTGCCGCTTGCGATTACCGACGGTGGCCTGCTCATGTTCCTCGGTATCGAGAAAATTCGCAAGAGACCTCTCTCGACCAAGACTCAGAGCGTTATCCAGAATGTCGCTGCGGCATTCTTCATCAGCTTCTTCGTGTTTATCACGATTCTAGACTTCAGCAAACTTTCCCTGTTCCTGAAGTGACGCGTTTAATGTTGTAGAAATATATCCCCACGATGACTGCAATCGTGATGACCCAGCTGACGGGGTAGACGACCATCAGCGAGGCGAACGAGTTGTACTTGGGGAACACGAAAATCACCCAGAGGATGCGGATGCCGCAGACGCCCACCATGCAGGTGAGTGCCGGTGGTAGCGACTTGCCCATTCCCGAAAGCGCGCCCGAAAACACGTCCAAGAAGACGTTGATGGCGAGCAGCCCCACTACCACGTACATGCGGATGGATGCGATTTCGATGATCTCGGTATTGGACGTGAACACGCTCAGCATGGGCCTCGCGAAAATGCAGCAGAGAGCGCTCAGCACGATGGTGGTGGAGCAGCCGAGCATGAGTGTCCAGCGGACCGTGCGGCGGCAGCGCTCCATGTTCTTTGCGCCGAAGTTTTGCCCCACGAAGGTCACGCAAGCCTGCGAAAAAGAACTCAGCCAGTAATACACCACGAATTCGTAATTGAGGGCGATGGACGAGGCCGCTACTGTCGCGGAACCGAGGCTGTTGATGGCCGATTGCAGGCACACGTTGCTGAACGAGAATACGACGCCGCGAAGCCCCGTCGGCAGCCCCACGCGCAAGATGCGGCTCAAGAAGAAGGGCGTCACGCGCAACTTCCAGAACTCCAGCTTGAATGGCCCCACCTCGTGCAAGAGCATGTAGAACAAGGTAATTCCGCTGATGGTGTTGGCGATGACGGTTGCAATCGCCACGCCCGCCACGCCCATGCCGAAACCCGCCACCAGAACCAGGTTCAGCGCTACGTTCACGGCACCCGCCACCATGAGCACGTAAAGCGGCCGTTTTGTATCGCCCTTGCTGCGCAGGATGGCGGCGATGAAGTTGTAAATCATCACGAAGGGCATGCCGGCAAAGTAGATTTGCAAGTAAAGTACCGCCATGTCCAAAACATCTTCGGGCGTTGAAATCAGTTCAAGAATCGGCCTTGCAAAAAAGATTCCCACGAACGAGAGGAATATCCCGCTGAAGAACGCCACCATCACCGACGTGTGGACGCTGCGGGTCACGGAGCGGTAGCTGCGCGCGCCGATGGAGTTTGCCACCACCACGTTCGCGCCTACGGAGATCCCGACGAACAGGTTGATGAGCATGTTGATGACGAACGTGTTCGCGCCCACTGCCGCGAGGGCTTTGTCGCCCGCGAACTGCCCCACTACGGCGACATCCGCGAGGTTGAACATCTGCTGGAAAATGCTGCTCAAGGCAATAGGGATGGCGAACCTCAGGATTTTTCTCCCGAGGGGCCCGTTCAGCATATCGATGTTCGTCTTTGATGCCGCCATGCAGTACCTTGAAAACGGGCGTAAATTTAGTTTTTTTTATTCCTGGAACCGATTGTGAAGGCGCTGTAAAAAACGGATTGACTTGACAGAGCCGCTATAAAGACGGCGCCTTCACCGGTAACTTCACGATGGAACAGATGGTCGAATTCTGTTCGCAGTTCGTCGATGAATTCAACAAGAACACCGGCAAAAGCCTGACCCGCGAAGAATACAAGGCGGAGCTTCGCAAGTACTTCCCGACGCTCAAGCGCTGGCGCTGAAATTGTCGTATTCAAGAAACGGTAACGGCCTCTAAAAGTTTATTTTGGCGATTTAAATCTATAAATTATGCTGAAAATGGCGGTATAAAATGCCAAATGGCGGTATAAATTGTTGATTATGGCGGTATAAAATTATATATTAGGTGTATAAATCGAGGTTTTTCGATGATTTCGCCGTATTTGAAAATTGCTGCCGATAACAATAAGGAACTTCTGTCGTTCCGCCCGATTCCCAAGGACACGCTCAAGTCCCTGCGGGAATTCTACCGCGTGGGACTCACTTACACGAGTAACGCCCTCGAAGGCAACAGCCTTACCGAAACCGAGACCAAGGTCGTCATCGAGGATGGGCTCACCATCAACGGGAAACCTCTGCGTGATGTGTACGAAGCCGTTGGACATGCCAAGGCGTACGATCATATTCATAAACTCGCAAAAAACAAGACTCTAGAAGAATCGGACATATTGATGCTGCATCGTCTGTTTTATCAGCAGATAGATGCGGACAAGGCCGGTTTTTATCGCAAGGTGCCCGTCGTAATTAGCGGGAGCCGTTACCCCGTTACGCCGCACTTGAAAATTCGTGCCGAGATGAGAAAGTTCGTCGCGTGGTTCAACAAGAACGAATCTAGGATGAATCCCGTGGAATTCGCCGCGCAGGTTCACAAAAAGTTCGTGTTCATTCATCCATTTGTCGATGGCAATGGACGCGTGGCGCGATTGCTGATGAACCTGGCGCTGCTTCGTGGCGAGTACACCATTGCGCTGATTCCCGCCGTTAGACGTATGGAATACGTGTCTGCCCTGGAGGTGGCTCACATCGATGACAAGGTTTTTGTGGGCTTTATCGCCGATTGCGTAGTTGCGACGCAGGCGGACCTGTTGCGACTGCTGCGGAACAACCTTAAACAGAAAAAAGGTGCCGTACGCCACCGCGAAACAGGTGAAAATCTCTCCGAACGAATCCTCGCCGAAATCCGCACGAACCCAGGGATTAACACGCCCGCCTTGGCCTCGATGCTCAATCTTTCCTTGCGAACGACTCAGCGCCAGCTGCAAGCTTTGACCGAATCGAGTAAAATTGAATTTAGGGGTGCCCGGAAGAACGGAGGGTATTATTTGGTCGGGTAAGGTTTAAGCGTCTTTCCCGAGTACAGCGCGGGCTAGCTGGTCCGCGCACGAAGTCGGCTTCCCGCCGCAGGTGTTGCCTAGGAGCTTTGCCGCAATATCTTCGGCGCGCATGCCTTCGCAGAGTTTTGCAATCGCCTTCAAGTTTCCGTTGCATCCGCCCGTAAAGCGGATGTTTTTGATTTTGTCGCCATCACGCGTAAACTGGATCGTTGTCGCGCAAACGCCTTTGGTCTTGAAAGTCTCTTCCATGAGTGTCTCGGGGTTGAAAGTTCGCGTTAAATATAGAATGTTGACGGCTCCTTTGTGAATTTTTATTTTAGTTATAGTTGTTTTGTAAAAAAGGAAAGACTAGACTCCTATGAAAAAATGGGTTAGGAATTTTGCGTGTGCCATTTCGATAACGGGTTGCGTTCTTGTATTCGGTTGCGGTGATGATTCTTCGTCTGTTGCCCCGTCGCAAGGCTCCGCACCGACATCTTCTTCAGCTGTCGAAGGCTTTTCTGCAGTGGTTGCACCCGGTTCGTCCGATGCGCTTTCTTCTGTGACGCTCTCTTCGGCGGTTATCGAAAGTTCGTCGAGCGTCGCTGCCCCGACAAAGTTATGCCATTTCGCCATGACGACACATACGGGCTACTACCCGATGGCCGTGACGACGGGCGTGACCTCGATCTGCTTGCCTCTTGCCAGCTGCGATACCTCGTTGATAAACTTGGGCTTTGCGCAGTGCTACGAAGACCATGCGACGGTTGAAGGGTGTTTTTCGAATGTTACTGTAACCGAAGTGGAAGAATGCGAAGTGCAGGAAAAGTCCTGCGAATCGAGTAATGGTACGATTTATATCTCCGGACGATTCAGCATGAACTGTAGCAGCATCCCCCGCTAAGAAAAATTTTAAGGAGAAAATGGTGAAACGTATAAGGGACTTTTTTGGTTACCTGTTGGGCGGCATTCTCTTTGTGATGCTTATCCCGACAATCATGTGGCTTGCGTCTGGCATGCCCACGCTTTGGCCGGTCGATACATGGCGTTGCATTGTGGCGCCTATCGTGATGCTTGTGGGCCTTGTGCTGAGTATTTGGACTATCGTCTACATGCGCAATCGCGGCAAGGGGAACCCGATGGACGCTTTCGGCCACGAAGTTGCCCCGCGTACGCAGCATCTGATGATTGAAGGTCCGTACAAGATTAACCGCAATCCGATGCTGACCGGGACGCTCATTTACCTCGCGGGCGCTGCCGTTTGGCTGTGGACTTGGCAATCGTGCGTCGTGTTTGTCGCCTTCTTTGCCATCATGATGGTGCAGGTGCTAAGCGAAGAAAAACGCCTCCGCCGCGACTTCGGCGAAGAATACGAAGAGTATTGCAAGCGTTCGAGGCGGTTCTAGAGATGGTGTAAACGCCTGAAAATCCAACAATTTTGGGAATTTCGTGAGAATCTGCATAAAAATCTTGAGCTAATGTGCAGATTTTGCGGCTTTTCTGCATAAAAAGTTGTATATTTTATGCAGAAAAGGACGCCGGTTATGCATAAATTCGACTATTCCTTCCTGAAAAACGGGGTGTTGCCCGCAAATCTGGTCAATACGACGAGTTCTATTGCATCGTTAAAGACTATGGCGTCGTTCCGCAAGGAATCACATCAGGATATTTTCACGGAACTAGAATCTATCGCCAAAGTCCAGTCCGTCAAAAGTTCAAACGCCATTGAGGGCATCATAACCAGCGACGATCGAATTGCGCAGATTGTGAACCAGAACAGTGCTCCGCTCAATCATGACGAAGCCGAAATTGCAGGCTATCGCGATGCGCTTTCGCTCATCCATACCGGTTATAACGATATTCCGTTTTCTGTGCAGAGCATGCTCTCGTTGCATCGGATGCTTCTAGCGCAGGTGGCCCAAAGTCGTGGCGGTATGTTCAAGAATGAAGACAACGTGATTCTCGAAATTGACAAGTCGGGAATGCGTAAAATTCGTTTTGCGCCTGTGCGTGCGGTTGAAACGCAAAAGGCGATGGAACAACTAGAGTTTGCTTATATGGATGCTGTGGCAGATGAATCGATAAACAAACTGTTGCTCATCCCATGCGTGACGCTCGATTTTCTGTGCATTCATCCGTTCAGAGATGGAAACGGCAGAATGTCGCGATTGCTATCGCTTCTTCTTTTGTACAAGAACGGCTATGATGTCGGCAAATACATTTCGTACGAAGAACAAATTAACAAGAACAAGTCGTGGTATTATGAATCTCTGCGGGAATCGTCCGTGAATTGGCACGAGAGTCACAATGACTATTTCCCGTTTGTCCAGCATTTCTTAAGTATGCTCTATCAGTGCTATCAAGAATTGGACAAGCGCTTTGCGACGGTGAATTCAAGCAAGATAACCAAGACATCACGCATTGAAGCGACTGTATTGAATAGTCTTCTCCCGATATCGAAATCAGAGATATGCAAGATTCTTCCTGACGTCAGCCCGACTACCGTAGAATACGTCTTGGGAAAGATGCTGAAAAGCGGAATCATCACGACAGTCGGCGCCGGCCGCGGTACAAAGTATTTGAAAAAGTGAGGGTTTTTGATGCTCGATTACGGCTTGAAAGATAAAGTGGCCCTGATTACGGGGATGAACAATCCGCAGGGGATTGGCGCGACGACAGCGTTTGCTTTTGCCCGCGAAGGTGCGATGCTTGTCTTGGTCTACAAGAAAATTCCGAGAGCGTTTGACAAGAACAAGACTGACAAAAATGGGGCGGACCGGTATTTTGCGGCGAACGCAGGGGATGCCGAGACCGTAGAAAATAAACTCAAGGAAATGGGTGCTGATTTCGTTGTCCTCGAAGCCGACATTTCCAATGAAGATGATGTCAAGAAGATCTATGCGGCCGCCATTGAACATTTTGGACGAGTTGACATCTTGGTGAACAACGCTGCCGATGGCGATATGGACGGCATCGATACTATCGAGAAAATCACCCAGAAGGTAATTGACGATACCTTTGCGGTCAATGTCCGCGGAAGCGTCTTGATGACAAGGGAATTTGTGAACCATCGCAAGGATTACGGCCGGGTTATCAATATCTCGACGGATGCGGCACAAGTTTTTCCGGGACAAATCACCTACGGCGCGAGCAAGGCGACATTGGAAGCGCTTACCCGCAGTATTGCGCTTGAAGTCGCAAAGTACGGAATCACGGTGAACTGTGTGGCTCCCGGCCCGACGCAAACGGGCTGGATCGACGAAGAATTGGAAAAGTCGGTCGTTCCGTTAATCCCCATGGGAAAATTGATTCAGCCCGAAGACATTGCCGAAACCATATTGTTCCTCGCCAGCGAACAGGCCAGAATGCTCACGGGCCAAGTCATAAAAGTCTCCGGCGGACACGCTCTTTAGGCATTTCCCCAGAAATCCCAACTGCATAATTTTGCTAAATTATCCTCTGTAAAAAAACAAAGGATACGCTATATGAATATTCTCGTCGTTGGTAGCGGTGGTCGCGAACATGCCATCGCTCTTGCAGTCAAGAAGTCGCCGCTGTGCGACACTCTCGTGTGCGCTCCGGGCAACCCGGACACTCTCGTGTGCGCTCCGGGCAACCCGGGCATGGCTAACCTCGGCAAGTGCGTGCCGGTGGATGTGGCCGACCCGAAGGCCATTGCCGACCTCGCCGTAGCCGAAAAGATCGACCTTGCGATTATCGGCCCCGAAATTCCGCTGGTCGCTGGCGTGGTGGATGAATTCCGCCGTCGCGGGCTGCGCGCTTTCGGCCCGACTGCGGCTGCTGCCGCGCTCGAAGGCTCCAAGGCCTTCAGCAAGGATATCATGAAGAAGTACAACGTGCCGACGGCAGCCTTCGAGACCTTCACCGATCTCGCCTCCGCGAAGAAGTTCCTCGCCGAACACCCGGCTCCGATCGTGGTGAAGGCGTCGGGCCTCGCTGCGGGCAAGGGCGCCATCGTCTGCATGACCGACAAGGAAGCAAACGACGCTGTCGAAGAAATGCTCGGCGACAAGGCCGTGTTCGGTGAATCCGGCAAGACGGTCGTGATTGAAGAATTCATGGACGGCGAAGAAGCCTCTATCTTCGTGGTTTGCGACGGCAAGGACTACGTGATTCTCTCTTCTGCCCAGGACCACAAGCGCGTCTTTGACGACGACAAGGGCCCGAACACGGGTGGCATGGGCGCCTACAGCCCGGCTCCGGTTGTGACGGACGCTCTCCTCGACGAAGTGAAGAAGACGATTATCGAACCGACCCTCAAGGGTATGGCCGCCGAAGGCAAGCCCTACACGGGCGTGCTCTACGTGGGCATCATGGTGACTGCGAAGGGCCCGAAGGTCGTGGAATACAACTGCCGCCTCGGTGACCCCGAATGCCAGATTGTTCTCCCGCTCTACGACGGCGACGTGCTCGCCTTGTTCGACGCTGCTGAAAAGGGCGAACTCGCGAAACTCGGCGCCCCGAAGGCCCCGAAGGGCAGCTCCGCAATCGTCGTGCTCGCTAGCGCCGGTTATCCGGGCTCCTACGAAAAGGGCAAGGTCGTCACGGGTATCGAAGAAGCCGAAAAGAACGGCGCCCAGGTGCTCCATGCCGGTACCAAGATGGTGGACGGCAAGCTGGTCACGAACGGTGGCCGCGTGTTTGGCGTGGTGGGCCATGGCGAAACGCTCCAGGCGGCTCTCGACATCGCTTACGAAGCCGCCGAGAAGGTTCAGTTCGAAGGCAAGTTCTACCGCAAGGACATCGGCAAGAAGGGCTTGGCCCGTCTCGCAAAG
>CADBLC010000115.1 GCA_902795385.1 Fibrobacter succinogenes
CATGGTGGACGACCCGGAACTCCTCGACCTCGTCGAGATGGAAGTCCGCGAGCTCCTGTCCAAGTACGAATTTGACGGCGACAACGCCCCGATCATCCGTGGCTCCGCTCTCAAGGCCCTCGAAGGCGACCCTGCCTACCAGGACAAGGTGATGGAACTCATGGACGCCTGCGACACCTACATCCCGCTGCCGCAGCGCGAGACCGACAAGCCGTTCCTGATGCCGATCGAAGACGTCTTCACGATCACTGGTCGTGGCACCGTCGCTACCGGCCGTATCGAACGCGGCGTTGTCCGTCTGAACGACAAGGTCGAACGCGTCGGCCTCGGTGAGACCACCGAATACGTCATCACGGGCGTGGAAATGTTCCGCAAGCTCCTCGACGACGCCCAGGCTGGCGACAACGTCGGTCTGCTCCTCCGCGGCGCCGAAAAGAAGGACATCGTCCGTGGCATGGTTCTCGCCGCCCCGAAGTCCGTCACTCCGCACACCGAATTCAAGGCCGAAATCTACGTCCTCACGAAGGACGAAGGTGGCCGCCACACGCCGTTCATGAACGGCTACCGTCCGCAGTTCTACTTCCGCACCACCGACGTGACCGGCACGATCCAGCTCCCGGAAGGTGTCGAAATGGTGACTCCGGGTGACACCGTGACCATCCACGTGAACCTCATCGCCCCGATCGCCATGGAAAAGCAGCTCCGCTTCGCCATCCGCGAAGGTGGCCGTACGGTCGGTGCTGGCTCTGTAACCGAAATCATCAAGTAATCAGGATTAAAAATGCCTAGAGAACTCATCACGCTCGAATGCACCGAATGCAATCAGCGCAACTATGACTGCGACAAGTGACTGCGACAAGAACAAGCGTCTTCATCCTTCCCGCGTGGAATATAAGAAGTTCTGCCCGTTCTGCCGCAAGCATACTGTTCACAAGGAAACAAAGTAAGGATTCTGAATAGGTCGGTAGCTCAATTGGTAGAGTCACGGTCTCCAAAACCGTTGGTTGGGGGTTCGAGTCCCTCCCGACCTGCTCAAATTCCGGAGTCATCATGCGTAAGATTCAGCAATATGTAAAGGAGTCCATCCAGGAACTCAAGAAGGTCACATGGCCCACCTGGGAGGAACTCAAGGGATCTACCCTGGTCGTGATGCTTTTCAGTGTCATCATGGGTCTGTATATTGCCGGTCTTGATGTGGCCTTCTCCATGGTCATCGACAAGATTATGGGTAGGGGTTAATGCTATGAAGCGTTGGTACGCCATCCATACCTTCTCGGGCCAAGAGAACAACATCAAGAAGCATATCGAGCAGATGATTGAGCGCGAAGGCGTTCAAGACAAGTTTGGTCAGATTATCGTCCCGACCCGCGAAGTTGTCAGCAACGTTCGCGGGCGTCGTCGTACATCGACCCAACTCCTGTTTCCTGCTTACATCGTAATTGAAATGGAGCTGGACGAGCTCACCCAGCACCTGGTGTCGACCATCAATGGCGTCACCCATTTCGCCGGAATGACACGCGCTTCTCGTGTTCCTATTCCGCTTCAACAGAGCGAGGTCGATCGCCTTCTTGGAGTTGATCCTGATAATTCCATGGATGGCGAGATCCAAATCCCGTACGAAATTGGCGAAAATGTCCGCATCAAGGAAGGTCCTTTCAAGGACTTTGTGGGCGTCGTAGACGAAATCATGGAAGACAAGACCAAGATCAAGGTCATGGTGACTGTTTTCGGTCGTTCTACGCCGGTCGAACTCGCCTTCAATCAGGTTGAAGCCGCCGACGCCTAATAAATAGTACGGTTTTTGCAACGGAGATAACACAGTGGCAAAGAAAATCACAGGTTATATTAAGCTCCAGATTCCCGCAGGCGCAGCCAACCCGGCTCCCCCGGTGGGTCCCGCCCTTGGTCAGAAGGGTGTGAACATCATGGAGTTCTGCAAGCAGTTCAACGCTAAGACCCAGAACGACAAGGGCATGATTATCCCGGTCGTCATCACGGTCTACGCTGACAAGAGCTTTACCTTCATCACGAAGGTTTCGCCGGTTCCGGCCCTCATCAAGAAGGCCGCCGGTATCGAGAGTGGTTCTGGTGAACCCAACCGTAAGAAGGTTGGCAAGATCACCAAGGCCCAGGTCCAGGAAATCGCCCAAAAGAAGATGCCGGATCTAAACACAATCGACCTCGAATCCGCTATGCGCATGGTTGCGGGCACTGCTCGTTCCATGGGTGTTGAAGTGGTTGACTGAGGCAGGTAATTCACCGTTACGTATCTGACAGGAAAATTTCATGTTCAGAGGAAAAAAATACAAGAAGATTGCCGAGAGCATCGATCGTAACAAAGCTTACGATCTGAAGGAGGCAATCGAAATACTCAAAAAGTCCGAATTGAAGTTCGACCAGACGGTCGAAGTACACTTCAATCTCGGTGTGGACCCAAAACATTCCGACCAAGTGGTTCGTGGCACTGTCGTGCTTCCGCATGGTACCGGTCGTAAGGTCCGCGTTCTCGTGTTCTGCAAGGACAATAATATTGAAATTGCACAGAACGCAGGCGCTGACTACGCGGGTGGTGCTGACTTGGTTCAGAAGATTCAGGAAGGCTGGCTGGACTTTGATGCCGTCGTTGCTACTCCCGACATGATGCCGGTGATTAGTAAGGTCGCTCGCGTCCTCGGCCCCCGTGGCATGATGCCGAGTCCCAAGGCCGGTACGGTGACCGTTAACGTCGCCCAGACCGTCAAGGAACTCAAGGCCGGTAAGATCTCTTACCGCGTCGACAAGGGCTCCAATGTCCACGCTCCTGTTGGCAAGCTCTCCTTCACTGCCGACCAGCTGGCTGAAAACGCCAAGGCTGTGATCGACTCTGTCGTGAAGAACAAGCCGCAATCTTCTAAGGGCACCTACATCAAGAGCCTCACCTTGACGGCTACGATGGCCCCGGGCATCAAACTTGATATGGCACTGACACGATAGGAGAAACCATGAAAGCTGTAGTTAAAAAACAACAGACCGTGGACGCCCTCGTTGAATCCTTCAAGGATGCCACCGCCGTCTACCTGCTCAATTACCAGGGCATCACTGTCGAAAAGGACAATGCCCTCCGCAAGGCTCTCGCTTCCAAGGGTGTCAAGTACCACGCAGTGAAGAATACTCTTCTCAAGCGTGTGCTCGCCGCGCTCAAGGTGGAAGGCCTCGACGAAATGCTGACCGGAGCAACCTCCGTCATGGTCGGCTTCGCTGAAGACCCGCTCCTGCCGGCCCGCGAAATCGAAGCATTCCACAAAGCTAACCCTGATTTCTTGGTTGCCAAGAGCATCTACCTTGACGGTAAGCCGATGCCTGGCTCCGAAGTCGTGAATCTCGCCAAGATTCCGGATCGCAAGGGCATGATCGCTCAGATCGTCGCCATCGCTCTCGGACCTGGTGGCACGATTGCCGGTCAGATCAAGGCACTCCAGGAAAAGCTGGAAAAAGAATCGGGTTCCGAAGCAGCCCCTGCTGCCGCGGAAGCTTAACAACAAACCACAAACCAAAAATTTTAAACGGAATAATCGGAGAAACACATCATGGCAACTGATATCAAGGCACTGGGCGATCAAATCGTTGGTCTTACCCTTCTCGAAGCCAAGGCTTTGGCTGACTACCTCAAGGAAACGCTGAAGAAAAGACTGAATTCGACGTCATCCTCGCCGAAGCCGCCGCCGCTGACAAGAAGATGGGCATCCTCAAGGAAATCCGCGCCATCACGGGTCTCGGCCTCGGTGAAGCTAAGAAGTTCGTCGAAACTGCCGGTAGCGTCATCAAGGAAGCTATGCCGAAGGCTGACGCTGAAGCTCTCAAGAAGAAACTCGAAGAACTCGGAGCAAAGGTTACCCTCAAGTAATGCTCTCAGTTCTTTGAACTGCTATTACCAATCGCCTGCACGGGAGTGCGGGCTTTTGGTGTTTTTTTCTAACTAGGCTCTTTCTCACCGGATGAGGTATTTCTAATGACTACGGAGCGAAAAAATTATTCCTCCAACAGGTTCCATCTGGAACTTCCGTACTTGATCGAAGTCCAGAAGGCTTCCTACGAGCAATTCCTTCAAAAGGACATTCCTCAAGAAAAGAGATTGAAGGTCGGCCTGGAACGCGTCTTCCAGGACATTTTCCCGATCACGGACCCCAACGGTCTGTTCTCACTGGAATACGAAAAGTACAGTTTCGGTATTCCGAAATACAGCATCCCCGAGTGCCGCGAACGCGGGCTGACTTACTCCATGGAGCTCTACGCCACTCTCGCACTCCGCGTGTTCGAGAAGGACGGTGAAGATACCCGCCTCAAGGAAGAAGTCAAGAACGACGTTCTTATTTGCGAGCTCCCGATCATGACCGAGAACGGCACGTTCATCGTGAACGGCGCCGAACGTGTTGTCGTGTCGCAGTTGCACCGCTCTTACGGTGTGAGCTTCGACGAGGAACTCCAGCCGAACGGCCGTTCCGACTACAAGAGCCGCATCATTCCTCATCGTGGTGCGTGGGTCGAATTCAATACCGAAGGCGACGTCCTTTACCTCATCATCGACCGCAAGAAGAAGATTGCCGCTACCGCGATGCTCCGTAGCATCGGTTTCGAAACCACCCAGGACATTTTGAACCTCTTCTACAAGAAGTCCGAAGAAGTCAATGTCGCTGAAGAATCCGAAAAGTTTAACGACGACGGTGTCTGCGTCCTTATCGACCGTATCATCTTCAAGGACGTTGTCGACGAATCTACCGGTGAAGTTATCGTCGAAGCCAATACCGTCATTGACGACAAGAAGCTGGAACGCCTCCGCGAAAGCAGCGTCGAAAAGATCACGCTCCTTTCCACGGAAGAGGAAAACCTCCTCATCCACTACACCCTCGCGGCCGACAAGACCCGTTCCCGCGAAGAGGCTCTCCGCTCCATCTACTCCGTTACGCACCAGCAGCAGGACGAAGCTCCGAACCTGCAGGCCGCGGAGAACTACTTTGACAACCTGTTCCTCAACGACCCGCGCAAGTACGACTTGGGCGAAGTCGGTCGTTACCGCTTGAACGCGAAGGTCTACAACCAGGCCATCCTCGCGACCCTCAAGGAAGTTGCCGAACAGTTCAACATTGCCGATCTCAAGATGCCGTCCGTCACCAAGATGACGATGACCAAGACGGACTTCCTCGCCATTATCGAGTACATGGTCGGCCTCTACAACGGCGACGATGGCTACGCCCTCGACGATATCGACCACTTGGGCAACCGCCGTACCCGTTCCGTGGGCGAACTCCTCGCTAACCAGATTTCTGTGGGCCTGTCCCGCATGTCCCGCGTGATTCGCGAAAACCTGTCTCTCCACAACGAAGATGAACAGACGACTCCGCGCGACCTCGTGAACACCCGCATGGTGAGCTCCGTGGTTCAGGCGTTCTTCGGTTCCAGCCAGCTGTCTCAGTTCATGGACCAGATGAACCCGCTTTCCGAGCTTACCCACAAGCGCCGTCTTTCCGCTCTCGGTCCCGGTGGCCTTTCCCGTGAACGCGCGGGCTTCGAAGTCCGTGACGTGCACTACACGCACTATGGCCGTCTCTGCCCGATTGAGACTCCGGAAGGACCGAACATCGGTCTTATCAACTCCCTCGCTTCCTACGCCGTGGTGAACCACTTCGGCTTCATCGAGACCCCGTACCGTATCGTGGGCCTGGTGAACTTCAAGGACGCCCAGGGCAACATCGTGAAGTTCCCCGAAGAAAAGTGGCACTTTGGCATTTTCAAGGGCTTCGTTCACGACCCGCACCTGTTCGTGCAGCTCGAACTTTCCCAGAAGGAAATGGACAGCGTCCGCATGAACCTCGACAACCGCCAGCGCGACCTCTTCGACAGCTTCGTGAACAAGGTGTTCCAGGTCAAGACCGCTTCTGGCGAAACGCTGTTCGTCAAGAACGGCTCCGTGCTCGACAACTTCAGCGGTTCCGCTGATTACGTCCAGACGGGCGATGTCGTGGAACAGGTCGTTTCCGACTTTATCACTTACCTCACCGCCGACGAAGAAGACGCCTTCAAGGTTGCCCCGGCTTCTACCGAGCTGACCGACGACAACCGCTTTGCCGAAGAATACGTCATCGTCCGCGACAAGAGCGAATACCCGCACGTGCTCCGTCAGGATAGCATCGCGATTGGCGACGAAGATGTGGAACACATCGACCTCATGGACGTGGCCCCGATGCAGATCGTGTCCGTGGCCGCTGGCCTCATCCCGTTCCTCGAACACGATGACGCTAACCGTGCTTTGATGGGTTCTAACATGCAGCGCCAGGCTGTGCCTCTGCTCCGTGCAGAAGCCCCCGTGGTGGGTACCGGCCTCGAACGCCGCGCCGCCCTCGACTCGGGTACGGTTGTCCGTGCCAAGCACGACGGCCGCGTGACCTTCGTCGACGCCCGCAACATTACCGTGCAGCGCGGCAAGATGGTCAATGGCAACTTTGAACCGCTTACCGGTCTCGGTGAAAACTATGAATTCCTCGGCAAGGATCCTATCGACGAATACGTTCTGCGCAAGTTCGAACGTAGTAACCAGGATTCCTGCATCAACCAGAAGCCCATCGTGAGCGTTGGCGACTTCGTCAAGGCTGGCGACGTGCTGGCCGACGGCGTGTCTACCGACCACGGCGAACTGGCTCTGGGTAAGAACATCCTCATCGGCTTCCTCCCGTGGAACGGCTACAACTACGAAGACGCCGTCATTATCTCGGAAGAACTCGCCATCAAGGATACGTTCACCTCTATCCATATCGAAGAATACGAACTCGAAGTCCGCGACACCAAGCGCGGTCCGGAAGAGCTCACCCGCGAAATCCCGAACGTCGGCGAAGATGCGCTCCGCAACCTCGACGAGAACGGCGTGATCCGCGTGGGTGCCGAAGTCGGCCCGGACGATATCCTCGTCGGCAAGGTCACCCCGAAGGGTGAAACCGAACTTTCTCCGGAAGAACGTTTGCTCCGTGCCATCTTCGGCGAAAAGGCCGGCGACGTGCGCGACTCCTCCCTCAAGGCTCCTCCGGGAATGAAGGGCGTGGTTCTCGAAACCCGCATCTTCAGCAAGAAGGACAAGGCCGACAAGAAGAGCAAGGAGAAGGACCAGGAAACGATCGAGTCCATCCGTTCCAACTTCCAGGTGCAAATCGACAAGATCAAGGAATCCTGCCGCGAGCACTTGTTCGAACTCCTTGGCGGCAAGGCTGCCGGCAAGGTGATGGACAACGAAACTCACGAACTCCTGATTCGCGAAGGCCAGATTTACAACGAGCAGAACCTCGCCATTATCGACGTGACCAAGGTCTCGCCGATGTCCACCTTCGTCACTGGTGACGAAGACCTCCAGGACAAGGTGCTCTCTCTCGTGCTCGTTGCCCGCGACAGCCTCGATACCCTGACCCGCACCATGGAGAAGGAAATCGACAAGGTCACGAAGGGTGACGAACTCAAGCCGGGCGTTTTGAAGAGCGTCAAGGTCTATATCGCGAAGAAGCGCTGCCTCTCCATCGGTGACAAGATGGCAGGTCGTCACGGTAACAAGGGCTGCGTTGCCAAGATTGTTCCGGTCGAAGATATGCCGTTCACCGAAGACGGTCGTCCGCTCCAGATTCTGTTGAACCCGATGGGCGTGCCTTCCCGTATGAACATCGGTCAGGTGCTTGAAGTTCACCTGGGCTGGGCTGCCAAGACGCTCGGCTTCAAGGTCTCTACGCCGGTGTTCGACGGTGCCAAGTTCGAGGACATCTGCAAGGAACTCGAGAAGGCTTACCAGAAGAACCCGATCGTTAGCTACGAGATGGATCCGGACCACGACAAGATTATCGGTAAGGCGAAGCTTTACGACGGCAAGACTGGCGAAGCCCTCCTGAACCCGGTGACCATCGGTTACATGTACTACCTCAAGCTCGGCCACTTGGTCGACGACAAGATCCACGCACGTTCTATCGGTAGCTACGCCCTCGTGACGCAGCAGCCGCTCGGCGGTAAGAGCCAGTTCGGTGGCCAGCGCTTCGGTGAAATGGAAGTGTGGGCTATGGAAGCTTACGGTGCCGCTTACACGCTGCAGGAACTCCTCACCGTCAAGTCTCTCAGGTGTACGACGCCATCGTCCATGGCAAGAACACTCCGAAGCCGGGTATCCCCGAATCCTTCAACGTTATGATTCGCGAAGTTCATTCTTTGGGTCTTGACATCGAGACCACTGGAGATAAGTAATATGTCCGAAGAAATGATGGAAATTCAAGAAAATTCTGGCGACATTTCGATTCATCTCGCCGCTCCGGACCTCATTCGCTACTGGTCTTATGGTGAAGTCACCAAGCCGGAAACGATTAACTACCGTTCCTTCAAGCCCGAAAAGGATGGTCTTTTCTGCGAAAAGATCTTTGGACCGGTCAAGAACTGGGAATGCAACTGCGGTAAGTTCAAGCGCGTGCGCTACAAGGGCGTTATTTGCGACCGTTGCGGCGTGGAAGTGACCCACTCCAAGGTGCGTCGCGAACGCATGGGCCACATCGAGCTTGCCATTCCTCTCGCACACATCTGGTTCGTGCGTAACCAGCCGTGCGTGATTGGCGCCCTCCTCGGCCTCAACACCAAGGACCTCGAACAGGTCATCTACTACGAACGCTACGTCGTTATCGACAAGGGCGACACCGACCTCGAAGAGAACTCCCTCATCGACGAAGCCACCTACCAGGACCTCGTCGCCGAAGACCGTAAGTTCGACGCCAAGATGGGCGCTTCTGCCATCAAGCAGCTGCTCGACCGTCTCGACCTCGCCAAGCTTTCTGCCGACCTCCGCCTGCAGGCAACCTCCAAGAGCCGCACCAAGGTGGAAGAAGCCGTGAAGCGCCTCAAGATTGTGGACGCGTTCCGCAAGTCCCAGATGGAAAGCTTCAAGAACTACTACAACAATCCGGATGGTTCGCGCGATTCCGGCAAGGCATGGCTCAAGGGCCTCGCCGAAGCCGTGGCCGAATTCAAGGCCGATTACGAAGCCAAGCATGGCGAATTCGTGCTGGCCGACGCCTTCGACGAATTCCGCCGCAAGTACCCGAACGAAGTCCGCCTTCTCGCCAACCAGCCGTCTTGGATGATCCTCGACGTGCTTCCGGTGATTCCGCCCGACCTGCGTCCGCTCGTCCCGCTGGAAGGTGGCCGCTTTGCGACCTCCGACTTGAACGAACTTTACCGCCGTGTCATCAACCGCAACAACCGCTTGAAAAAGTTGATCGACATCCGTGCCCCTAACGTGATTCTCTGCAACGAAAAGCGCATGCTGCAGGAAGCCGTCGACCAGCTGTTCGACGGTGGCCGCCGTGTCGCTCGTTCCGGAACGTCTCGCCCGCAGAAGAGCCTTGCCGAACTTTTGAAGGGCAAGCAGGGCCGCTTCCGTATGAACCTCCTCGGTAAGCGCGTTGACTACTCCGGCCGTTCCGTGATCGTCGTGGGTCCGGAACTCAAGATGCACCAGTGCGGTCTGCCGAAGCGCATGGCCCTCGAACTGTACAAGCCGTTCATCATCCAGCGCCTGGAAGAAGACGGCATCGTGTACACGCTCAAGTCTGCCAAGAAGTACGTGGACGCCGAACGCCCCGAAGTCTGGGACATCCTCGAAGAGATTATTGAAGACCACCCGGTTATGCTGAACCGTGCCCCGACGCTTCACCGTCTGGGTATCCAGGCCTTCTACCCGAAACTGATCGAAGGTAATGCAATCCGCCTGCACCCGCTCGTCTGTACCGCATTCAACGCGGACTTCGACGGTGACCAGATGGCTGTGCACCTTCCGCTTTCTTTCGAGACGCAGCTCGAATGCCGCGTGCTCATGCTGTCCTCGAACAACATTCTGCATCCCGCCTCCGGTCAGCCGATTGCTGTGCCGGGCCAGGACATCGTGCTTGGTCTGTACTACCTCACCAAGCCGCGTCCGAACCAGAAGGGCGAAGGCATGCACTTCTACGATCCGGCCGAAGCCGTACGTGCTTACGAAAACGGCGTCGTGGGTCTGAACGCTATCGTCTACCTCAAGCTCAAGGCTGGCCAGAAGGTCTACATTGGTGCTCTCGAGAAGGACTGCGTCTGCCTCCGCGAAGAACCGGATGACAATGGCAATATTGAAGTGAGCGTCAAGGCAGGCGAAAAGGTCAAGTTCCTTACCCTTAAGGAAGACAACGTCATCAAGACGACCGTCGGCCGCATCATCTTCAACGAATTTGTTCCGTCCGCCATTGGCTACGCGAACGAGACCTTCGGCAAGAAGGTTATCGCGAAGTCCATCGACGACCTGTACCGCCGTACCGGTAACCGCGTGACCGTCGACTACCTTGACGACCTCAAGGAAAACGGTTACAAGTGGGCTACCCGCGCCGGTTCCTCCGTGGCTATCGCCGAAATGGTGATTCCGGAAGAAAAGCAGGCTATGCTCGACGCCGCCACCGAAAAGGTGAACGAAATCCGCAGCCTCTACGAAGACGGCGTGATTACCGACGGCGAACGCTACAACCAGATTATTGACGTGTGGTCCAAGACCACGGCCGACGTTGCCGCCAAGCAGTGGGATTTGCTTTCCCACGACCGTGACGGTTTCAACCCGGTGTACATGATGGCCGATTCCGGTGCTCGTGGTAGCCGCCAGCAGATTATGCAGCTGTCCGGTATGCGCGGCCTGATGCAGAAGCCTATCAAGCAGCTCGGTGGTCAGGAAGTTATCGAAAACCCGATTAAGTCCTGCTTCCGTGAAGGCCTGAACGTGATGGAATACTTCATCTCGTCTCACGGTGCTCGTAAGGGTTTGGCCGATACCGCTCTTAAGACGGCTGACGCTGGTTACCTTACCCGTCGTCTCGTGGACGTGGGCCAGGACCTCGTGATTACCGAGGAAGACTGCGGTACTACCGACGGCATCGAAGTTTCCGCATTCAAGGATGGTGACGATACCGTGATCGCTCTCGAAGAGCGCTTGCTCGGTCGCGCCCCGGTGGACGACATCAAGCACCCGGTGACGGGCGAAGTGATCGTGAAGGCCGGCGAGCTCGTGACCGAACGCGATCTCCCGAAGATTTCCGCGACGGGTCTCGAACACATCAAGATGCGGTCCGTGCTCACCTGTAATTCCAAGAACGGCGTTTGCTCCAAGTGTTACGGCCGTATGCTGGCGTCTGGCCGTCCGGTCGACCTCGGCGAAGCCGTGGGTGTGCTCGCTGCACAGTCCATCGGTGAACCGGGTACGCAGCTTACCCTCCGTACGTTCCACATCGGTGGTGCTTCTTCCCGTTTGACTGTCGAGAACAACAAGAAGGCTCTCGTTGACGGTCGCGTGGAACTCGAGCAGGTCGAAACTGTCGACCACGACGGAAACAAGGTCGTTACGAGCCGCATGGCCGAACTCGTTATCTTCGACAACACGGGCATCAACAAGGGTCGTTACCAGATCCCGTACGGCGCCATTATGCACGTCGAGAACAACGCCACCGTGAAGACGGGCGACGTGATGTTCGAATGGGACCCGTACACTAGCCCGATTATCACGAACGTGGCCGGTAAGGTCAAGCTCGTGGACCTCGTCGAAAACAAGACTTTCCGTATCGAGAAGGATGAAAATACCGACGTCGAAACGTGGATCGTGATTAGCGAAAAGCACGGCAGCAGCGGCAAGCAGCTGCGTCCGGCTATCGCAGTCCTCGATGCCGCCGGCAACAAGATCGGTAACTCCATGCTTCCGGACGGCGCCATCCTCACCGTCAAGGACGGTGACATGGTTACTGTCGGTTCTACGGTCGCGAAGCTCCCGCGCGCCGCAGGTAAGACCCGCGATATTACCGGTGGTCTTCCGCGCGTTGCCGAACTCTTCGAAGCCCGCAAGCCGAAGAATACCGCTGTGCTCGCTCCCATGGACGGCCTTGTCGTCATGGGCAACGAAGTCCGCGGCAACCAAGAAGTTATTATCAAGCTGGACGACCAAGAAGCGAAGGTGCTGGTTCCGCGTGGCGTCCACTTGGCGGTCAACGAAGGTGACCGTGTCCGCGCTGGTCAGAAGATCAGCGAAGGCAGTGCAGACCCGCACGATATCCTCGCGATTCTCGGACCTGAAGAGGTCCAGCGTCACTTGGTGAACGAAATCCAGGCGGTTTACCGCCTGCAGGGTGTGTCTATCGCAGATAAGCACATCGAATGTATCGTTCGCCAGATGATGCGTAAGGTTCGCATCAAGGATGCCGGCGATTCCGAACTGCTCCCGGGCGAAGAAATCTCCAAGGCACGTCTTCGCGCCGAAAACGATCGTTTGATCGCTGAAGGCAAGACGCCGGCGACCTTCACGCCGATGCTCCTTGGTATCACGAAGGCCTCCCTGGCGACAGACAGCTTCATCTCTGCCTGCTCGTTCCAGGAAACGACCAAGATCCTTACCCGCGCTTCTATCGAAGGGCAGGTTGACCCGCTCATGGGTCTTAAGGAGAACGTGATTATGGGTCGTCTGATTCCGTGCGGTACTGGCGCCCGTCACCTGAGGAACGTTCAGGTGCTGGATGCCGACGCCGAAGCAGAAGAACGTGCTCGTTTGCAAAACGTACAGGCAAATCATTTCGAAGCCGATAGCGGCATCCAGATGCTGGATAACGAAATTGGCGTTTCCGACGAGGAAGACGAGGAATAATTTACCTAAGTACTTGAAATAATTGGAAAAAGAACTATATTTGCACTCCAAAATCTAGGAGATTAACAGTGCCAACTATTCAACAGCTCGTCCGTAACGGACGTGAACAGATCAGCAACAAGACCGCTTCCGTGGCCTTGAAGTCCTGCCCGCAGAAGCGCGGCGTTTGCACCCGCGTGTACACCAGCACCCCGAAGAAGCCGAACTCCGCTCTTCGTAAGATTGCCCGTGTGCGCCTTTCCAACAAGATGGAAGTTACCGCTTACATCCCGGGCGAAGGCCACAACCTCCAGGAACACTCCATCGTGCTCATCCGCGGTGGTCGTGTGAAGGACGTTCCGGGTGTGCGTTACCACATCATCCGTGGCGCCCTGGATACCCAGGCCGTTAACGGTCGTCAGAATGCTCGTTCCAAGTACGGTGTCAAGAAGAAAGGCGCCGCCCCGGCTAAGAAGTAAGGAGATAGAACATGTCTAGAAGAAGAAAGGCTCTCCATCGCTCCATCCTCCCGGATCCGCGTTTCCACTCCACCCTCGTTACCGAACTCGTCGGTGTCGTGCTCAAGCAGGGTAAGAAGACCATCGCTGAACAGATCGTCTACACCGCTCTTGACCAGCTCGACAAGAAGGTTGAAGGTAAGGAATCCGCTCTCGAAAAGTTCGAAGCTTGCCTCGAGAACATCAAGCCGCGTCTCGAAGTGAAGTCCCGCCGTATCGGTGGTGCCAACTACCAGGTTCCTATGGAAGTTGCCCCGGACCGCGCCAAGGCTCTCGCTCTCCGCTGGCTCCTCGATGCCGCCCGTAACCGCAACGAACCCAACATGGCTGAACGCCTTGCTGCCGAACTCGTTGCCGCCAAGAACGGTGAAGGCAACGCTGTCCGCAAGAAGAACGA
>CADBLC010000116.1:0-11479 GCA_902795385.1 Fibrobacter succinogenes
ATTACACGCTCGACCGCCTGGCCCTCGTGGGCGACGCCGCCCACCACACCAACCCGCTCACGGGTGGTGGCATCGCTGCCGCGATGAGGGCCGGCCGATTCTGCGCCGAATATGTGGACCAAGGTCTCAAGGCGACCTCCGGCGAGGCGGCCGCACTTAGCCACAAGTTCCTCAAGCAGTACGAAAAGCGCTGCTACGACTACTTCGGCAAGACGCACGATTTCGAGTACAAGTTCCGCAGGTTCCTGCTGGCCATCAACCGCGAAGACCAGATTGGCCTCTACAAGGTGTTGCAGGGATTTGCACTCAGCGGCTACAAGAAGAGTGCCTTCTTAAAGACGCCCATCCAGACCGCCAAATACCTCTATAAGTTCGCAATGTTCAAATAACGAACGGGACAACAACAGGGGAGCTCCCATGACTAAACGCAATGGATTCACGCTCATCGAAGTTATGGTGGTAGTCGTTATCTTGGGCGCACTTGCCGCAGTCGCCGTGCCCAAGATTTTCGGCATGGTCGCCAAGGCACAAGCGGCAGAAATTCCCACAGCCGCAGGCTCTTACGCCCATCTGCAAGATGCCTATATTCATCATGAACACAGCATCGGCACCTGGAAGGATATCGGCTACGGGGCCCCAGGAAACGGGGAATCAAAAAACTTTGAATACAGCGACTGCATCCACGAAAAAAAGCCCCTGAGCAACGATACCGAAAATATTCTGGGTTGGCGAGCATCTAATCGTTTCAAACTAAACGATTGCACCGCAAGAAGCTCCTGGGGTGTAATTCTCGTTTCCATCGACGACAACAACGTGAACTATCGACAGGTCGCATCCTCAGCGGAATGCGCTGCGCTCACGGCCCGCTGGAATGTCGACAACATCGATGCCAGCGCCTGCAAAAACGGCAACTAGCCCTTTACAAGAATTCTGTTATAGATAATCCGCTTACCCTTCACGCCATCGGTCGCACACACATGATCGAATGGCGGCTTGAGCATCGAGGCCACCAGGTGTGCGGCAACGTTTTCTGCATACACTGGGCGGAGCCGTGCAGGAATAATTTCCAGATGGCTACCAAGCAATTTCTGCATCAGTTCCTCGCCGAAACGCCTGTCCTTATGTTTCCCGAGCAGCAGCGACGGCCGCACGAGCGTAAGCGCTTCGAAATTCATCATCGTGAGTCCCTCTTCGAGCATTCCCTTCAAACGGTTATAGAAAAAGGGAGAATGCGAATTCGCTCCCTGCGCGCTCACGCAAAGAAAATGCCTCACGCCGCCCTTTTTCGCGATAGCAGCAAGCGAGAGCGGAAGTCTCACATCTATTTTCTCTTGTGCAGGCTTGCTTCCAGCCTGCTTGAGAGTTGTCCCGAGGCAGCAAATCACGGCATCGAGACCCGCGAAATTTTCGCGTAACTTGCGCAGTTCGGCATTGTCGGCATCGGGCGACTTGCTTATAAATTGTTCGAAATCAATTTTATCGAAGTCCACCTTCGACGAACCTTCCAAGATACCGATTTCCGCAAGCGCAGGCTCACTTCGCACGGGGCAGTACACCCTCGAAACTTCGGGCAAGCGTACCAACAGTTTGAGGGCATTCACACCGATTAATCCGGTGGAACCAAGAAGACCCACTTCCATAATGGGGGCTTATTCTTCCTGCTTCACGTAGAACATCCAGCCGAGGTCCGCGCCACGCACGGGGAACAGGCTCACAGCGCCCGCCTCGTTCACGACAACGGCGATGCCGGCCATGTAGTTAATCCACTTTCCATAGACGGTAAGAGCTTCCAGCAAGATGTCATGGCTAACCAGGAAGTTCACACGCTTCCATCCGGGAAGATTCAGCAGCACCACCTCGTTCACGAATCGGTGACCGCGTTCGAACAGGTCGTACATGAAATCGTCGATGACGTTTGCGACAAAGCGGTTCGAGATGGGTTCGCCGTACGCCCACTGCGACAGGTTCTTCCAGGAACCACCACGCTTCTTGAGCAGGGTGTCGAGTTCATCCGTGGGAACCTTGACAAAGTAGCCGCCGTTAATTCCGGACCACGTGTAGGTGTGGTAGCCCGTTTCGCCACGGCCGATCGCGATATTGTTGCAGGTCTCGCGCGTACGGATGAAGTCCGTGGAGGCGTAGAAGAAGCTCTCGTCGCTTACCATGTCGGCGCCAAGTTTCTGAGCCATCTGGACGCCGTTCTCCGTGAGTTGTGATTCTTGGCCTTCGCTAGCACCGCGTTCCGAATGGCGGAGCACGAACACCACCTTACTTGTAGCAGGGAGTGCCTTGTAGATGTCGGCAACGTAGTAGAACCCGTTGGAGTCCGGAGTCACCTCGAGCGTCGGGTCAATCGTGTAGAGAAGTTCTTCCGGATTGGTCGGAGGGACATACGTGGACGTAGCCGGGTCAACGAAGGGACCGTCTTCGGCGGTCGCGCTCGACTCGGGGACGACGGTCGACGAAGAGCTGTTGTCGACGACGGTTGCGGAACTTGTTACTGTCGCACCCGAAGATGCCGGGACAGTCGCGCTTGATACACCAGGGCCGCTTTGCGATTCGCTGCTGGCCGGGGTATCTTCTGCATTTTCGGGGCTAGCCGAACTGGAATCACCACCGCAACCTGCTGAAAGCAGGGCGAAGGAAATAGCCCCTAAAACGAGGCCAAGTTTCTTGGTATTGGAAAGGGCTATATGCATAGACGCTCCTTTGCGGACATTAACAATCAACAATTTAACTATTTCTTTTGCCACACCCCGTAAAAAAAAGAAGTCGAAGTGCTCGGCACCGATGCGGAATCTTTCCGCAAGGCGTTTACCGACCACATCCACCATACGCTCGCCCGTAACAAGGTGACCGTGACCGACCACGAGAAGTTCCTCGCCGTCGCATACGCCGTGCGCGACCGCCTCGTCGATCGCTGGATCAAGACCCAGGAGACCTACTACAAGCAAGACGTGAAGCGCGTCTACTACCTCTCCCTCGAATTTTTGATTGGCCGTACGCTCGGCAACTCCGTGCTGAACCTCGACGTCGAAAGCGCCGTGACCGAAGCTCTTGACGAAATCGGCATGACCCTCGAAGAACTCCGCGAACAAGAAGTGGACGCGGGTCTCGGTAACGGCGGTCTTGGCCGCTTGGCCGCCTGTTTCTTGGACTCCATGGCCACGCTCGAGCTCCCGGCCACCGGTATGGGTATCCGCTACGAATACGGTATGTTCAGCCAGAAGATTGTGAACGGCGAACAGGAAGAACAGCCGGACAACTGGCTGCGTCTCCCGAACCCCTGGGAAATCGCCCGTCCGGCGAACGCCATCAAGGTTCCGTTCTACGGCTACGTGGTAAGCTGGGTCGACGACAACGGCAAGCTCCGCAACCGCTGGGAAACCAAGGACTACGTGCTCGCCCTCCCGTACGACACCCCGATTCCGGGCTACAAGAACAACACCGTGAACAACCTGCGCCTCTGGAGCGCGAAGTCCACCGACGACTTCGGCCTCAGCTACTTCAACAACGGCGACTACATTGCCGCCGTGCAGGACATGGAACTCTCCGAAACGATTTCCAAGGTGCTGTACCCGAACGACTCCTCCATGAACGGTAAGGAACTGCGCCTCAAGCAGCAGTACTTCCTGTGCTCCGCCTCCCTGCAGGATATCATCAAGCGTTTCAAGAAGCTCCACGATGGCGATTGGAAGAAGTTCCCCGAAAAGGTCGCCATCCAGCTGAACGATACGCACCCGGCTATCTCGATTGCCGAAATGATGCGTATCCTCCTCGACATCGAGAATATGGAATGGGACGAAGCCTGGGAAATTGTCACCAAGACGTTCGCCTACACGAACCACACCTTGATGCCCGAAGCTCTTGAAAAGTGGCCCGTCAGCCTGTTCGAAAAGCTCCTGCCGCGTCACCTCCAGATTATTTACGAAATCAACGCTCGCTTCCTCCGCATGGTCTCCATGAAGTGGCCCGGCGACAACGACCGCCTCGCCCGCATGAGCCTCATCGAAGAAGGCAACTGCAAGATGGTCCGCATGGCCTACCTCTCCATCGTGGGTTCGTTCGCCGTGAACGGCGTGGCCGCTCTCCACAGCGACCTTTTGAAGACCACGCTCTTCAAGGACTTCTACGAACTGTGGCCCGAGAAGTTCAACAACAAGACGAACGGCGTGACGCCGCGTCGCTGGGTCCGCAAGGCGAACCCCGCCATGTCCGAACTCATCACTTCTAAGATTGGCGAAAGCTGGGTCAAGGACCTCGATGACTTGCGCAAGCTCGAGAAGTTCGCGAAGGACGCCGAATTCCAGAAGGCCTTCATGGCCGTCAAGAAGCAGAACAAGGAACGCCTCGCCAAGTACCTCAAGGAAACGCAGGGCGTGGACCTCGACACCAACATGTTCTTCGACGTGCAGGTGAAGAGAATCCACGAATACAAGCGCCAGCTCCTGAACATCCTGCATGCCATCCACCTGTACATCCAGCTGAAGGACGGCAAGGAAATCCTGCCGCGCACCATCATGATTGGCGGTAAGGCCGCTCCGGGTTACTGGATGGCCAAGCAGATTATCCGCCTCGCAAACGCCGTGGCTGCCATTATCGACGCCGACCCGGTTTGCAAGGGCAAGCTCAAGATGGTGTTCCTCGAGAACTACCGCGTCTCCTTCGCCGAGAAGATCATCCCGGCAGCAGACCTCTCCGAACAGATTTCTACCGCGGGCACCGAAGCCTCGGGTACCGGCAACATGAAGTTCGCCTTGAACGGCGCGCTCACCATCGGTACGCTTGACGGCGCCAACGTGGAAATGAAGGAAGAAGTCGGCGACGAGAACATCTTCATCTTCGGCCTCACCGTCGAAGAAGTCACCGACCTGCTCGCCAAGGGCTACCGTCCGCGCGACTTCTACGAGAAGGACGACGACCTGCGCCGCGTTATCGACCTCATCGGTTCCGGCTTCTTCAGCCCCGACCGTCCGGACCTGTTCAAGCACATTGCCGACAAGCTCCTCACCCACGACCCGTACATGCTCTGCGCCGACTTCCGCAGCTACGTGGACATGCAGGCCAAGGTGGCGAAGGAATACCAGAACAAGAAGGCATGGGCCGAAAAGGCTATCCTCAACGTGGCCCGCATGGGCAAGTTCAGTTCCGACCGTACCATCAAGCAGTACGCCGAAGAAATCTGGAATGCCAAGCCCTGCAGCATCAAACTGTAATCGCCACGCGACACGCCATTAAAAAGTCCCGCGAGAAATCGCGGGATTTTTTTATAGGGGCACATGCAAGTCAGTTGCCCGTCAAGGCCTCGTATTCATTCGCCTTACGTTTGAGCATCCCGCCGAGAGCGATATGGGTGGCCCCTAGCCCAATCAGGGGAACAGCGATTATCACTGATGCCGCTGCATTTTTTTGGGTAACGGCATAGGCCGTTCCAAGAGTTAGCAATAAACCACCCAAAGAAAAGCCCCATAAGGAAGCATTGTTATAGAGGCCTACCACACATTGGTTAAAATCCGAAATGTTTGTTTTTTCGCGACACTGGGCTTTTTTCTTAAGGCCTCTAAACATTTCGTCATTTAAAAGTTCAGTGTATGCCAGATTCACAGAAGTTGAATCTTGTTCATATTCTTGTTCATATTTGAGCTTGATTTCGTCATAACGTTCCGTAAAAAATGCTTTTCGATTCTTATACTCTTCAAGTCGTTCTGGCAGCTTGCGTTGTGCTGACAACGAGGTCCATCCGGCCATAAACAAGGTCACGCCCCCTAAGATAAGCACTGCAGGAATCACTCCCGCACCAATGGCATAGCCAGCGCCACCAGCTCCCGCAATATCACTCAAAAAATAGATGCCATAACCAAGGCTGAGTCCGCCAAGGCCTATCCCCAAAATGCCCCACGATTTATCTCCAACTTCAGCCTCCGTATCTTCAATTAGATTTTGATAGTAATCAATGCTATCCAAGAGAATAGCCGGGTCTACATCCTGAACTTCCAGTGAATCATTCTTTTGTGCAAAAGCGTTCAACGAAAGCAAAAGGCAAAGCAGAAGGAATAATTTATTTATACAAGATTTCAGCATATCTTTTAACAAAATAAAAAAACTGCGAGAAATCGCGGGATTTTATTTCATTGTTCACCGCTCACAGCCAGCTTCACACAATCGGCGGCAGTTTGTGCCGCACGGCGACCCCATTCCGTACAAGCGCCAGCAAGGAGCTTGAGGAAGAATCGGTGTTCGTTATCGAGGGAATCGGGAATATGCGCAATCTCGCCTTCCGGCGTATAGCGAGCAAGGCTTACCGTATAACTGGTCTCGGGAATGGCGCCTTCGGGTTTCACGGCGCGGGCAAAATCTACGGAAATTGTGCGCACGTCGCAATCGCTGTCACGGTTCACGTAAAAATCCGCGACAACACCGCGATGCTCGCCGCCATCCACACACAGCGTCATCCAGGCTGCATCCTTGTTATCTGGCGACATCTGGAATCTCTGCACTTTCACGTTTTGCGCGCGGAACATCGTAAAGAACAGGCTCAAGTCGTGCACAAGCAAGTCAAGCGCCACATCCACGTCGCGGCAACGTTCCGAATGGCGGTGCTCGCGCCGAAATTCGAGACGGACGCCGGAACAGCCTCCGGACTTTTCACGCACGCGGTTCAGTTCGGCAAGAAAATGCTTGCGGAAATTCAGGAACAGCGGGTTGTAGCATTCAGACTGCGCCACAAAAAGCGTAACGCCACCGCGTTCTGCCAAAGCCACGAGTTCCCGGGCTTCTTCCGCCGTTGTCGCAAGCGGTTTTTCCACAAACACGGGAATCCTGCGCTCCAAGAAAAACTTCGCATAAAAATAATGCGACGATGCCGGCGATGCAATTACTGCAAAATCAACTTCGGGCAATGCACAGGCAATCCCCGTAAATTCTTTGCGGTCGTCCGCGATGGCGACAAAATCTACGCCACATGCCTCGAAACGCGTGCGATGGCGAGACCCCATGGTGCCGTTACCGACAAGGATAGCCCTGTAACGTTTCATCGGCCGTCCCCGGCAAATAGAGTTTCGTCAAACGGTGCGACATTTTTTACACATACGCAGTGCCTCTCGGGCATGCCTTTCACGCAATAGGCATAGCGGAAACCGTCCCCGCCAGAGATTTCGCGGAAAGTGTATTCCGGCCTCGGGCCATCATGCTCGAGAATAATCCCGTCCGGCGTCATCGAAAGCGAAAACTTGTCCGGCGAAAGCGACATGCCGCAGCCAGTGACCTTCATGTAGCATTCCTTCAGCGTCCACAGGCGACAAAAAGCTTCGTCTTGCGCTTCGCCTTCCGGGAAGGAATGGATCCAGCGCGTTTCAGACTCCTTGAAAAAACGTTCCGCAAGTCTCGAACGGCCGACGCGCACATGTTCCACATCGCAGCCCACCTCGTAAGGGGAAATCACGCACATCACGCGAGTCTTGGAATGCGAAAGATTGAAATGGACCTCGGGCACATCGCGGAAGGCGGGTTTTCCATTTTCGCCGAGCACCACATTCTCGTCGGCACCGACAATACCCGCATCGCGACAGGCCTGTTTTAACAGGAGCCCAACACCCAGGGACTGCATGCGACCACCCGGAAACTTGAAACGCATCGCCTTCTCGCGGCGGTACTCGGGAACTTCCCCGAGCAAGCTTTCGAAAGCCGCCGGGTCGTTCAAAGCCGAGATGTCAGCCGTATAGACAAGCGTATCCATAATGGGGAATATAGAAAGATTTATATTTAGAGAACAATGGACATCAAAAAGACTAATGCAGCGCGGATTCTGGACCGCCAAAAAATCAGTTACGAACTCATCCCCTACAAGGTCGATGAGAACGACCTCGGTGCACAGCACGTGGCCGACAGCCTGGGCGAAGACATCAATCAGGTTTTCAAGACCATTCTCGTTCACGGAGACAAAATCGGTTACCTCGTGTGCGTGGTTCCCGGCAATCTCGAAGTCGACTTGAAGGGGGCCGCCAAGGTGAGTGGCAACAAGAAAATCGACACTGTCCCGCTCAAGGACCTCACTCCGCTTACCGGCTATATCCGTGGCGGCTGCAGCCCGCTCGGCCTCAAGAAGAACTTCCCCATTTTCATCCACGAAACTGCGATGCAGTTCCCGTACATCTACGTAAGCGCTCGTAAAGGCGACACGCGCCACCGTCGGCGTGATCGCGAGAGTCCCGCCCGAAGCCCCCGTGGATTAAGAGGTCCCCATGCGCAACAAGAAGCCCCTAGCCCATCTCAAGATAACGGCAACCGTGGCAATCATCGCCACCGGGATTCTTGTGGCTTGCTCCGACGGAGACACGGTTTGCGACCCGCCCATAGAACTCGTCAGCGAAGACTCGAGCAGTTCTTTCACGGACATCATACAATCGTCCAGTTCGGAAAACGCTTCTTGGTCAAGCTCGTGGCAAGCACTGTCTTCTACGCCCCGCAACGACACGCCCTCAAGCAGCATTGTCACACAGGAATCTTCTAGCAGCGAGATGGCGATTTCCTCTTCCAGTTCCGCCACAGCTCCAAGCAGTTCTTCCGCAATCCCGAGCAGCTCTTCAGCTGTTCCAAGCAGTTCGAGCGAATCTCCGTACTTTTGGAGCGACGAGTTCGACGCCCTCGATACCACGAAGTGGACCTTCGAAATCGGCACGGGCAGTAGTGGCTGGGGCAACAACGAAAAAGAATACTACACCGACCGCAGCGAGAACGCCTACGTACAAGACGGCATCCTCCACATCCGCGCGAACAAGGAAGATTACAAAGGTTCAGGCTACACTTCGGCACGCATGATCACCAAGGGCAAGTTCAGCTTTACCTACGGTACGGTGGAAGCCCGCATCGCGCTGCCTACAGGCAAGGGAATCTGGCCTGCCTTCTGGATGCTCGGCGCAAACATCGATCAAGTTTCATGGCCCGCCTGCGGCGAAATCGACATCATCGAAGCGGTGAACAGCGAAAGCGTCGTCTACGGGACAAACCACTGGCAATACGAAGGCAGCCACGCCGAATACGGCAACAACACAAACGATTTCCACGGAGCAAAAAAGGCTCTCGACATCACGCAGTTCCATACATATAAAATGACTTGGGACGAAAAACTCATCGCAATGTACGTGGACGACTTCAAGTACCACGAGATTTCCATCGAGAATAACGCCGGCGGAACAGATGCTTTCCACAAGCCGCAATTCTTCTTGCTGAATGTGGCCGTCGCGGGCAACTGGCCCGGCTTTGACGTAGACGACACTCAGTTCCCAAACGAGATGCTCGTGGACTATATCCGCGTTTCAAAGTAAAAGACTATCTTTCCCATAAACAATCGAGGTTTTTATGCAAATGAATTACGCCGAATGGGTTTGCCCGGAATGCAAGACCAAAAACCGCGAAGCTTGTAATATGTGGATGTACGGTAGTCCGATTCGCGAGTGCAAGGCTTGCCGCAGCGAATACTTGGACAGGCGCTGGCGCGAAGTGGCGATTGACGGCTTTGATCCGCGCAGCAGGAATGCAAAATTTTATGCAAAGGGGACACTCTTCCTATTATCAATGGCAATAATCTGCGGAGCATTGCTCCAGACCTCGTTCGTACACGGGAACAACTCCACAAAGCTCACCTTGGCATGCATTCTATGTTCGCTATTCGGCATCGTCAGCGGAGTCATCGCGCTTCGCATCAAGCTCGGGTTTGCAGACAAGGACAACGAGAAATACATGGCCGAATCCAAGGCCCGCTTGCAAGACGCGCAGTACATTGAAAAGCTAAAAAAGTACGGGTACAACATCCAATAAAATTTTTCCCTAGAAAGACGATGAAACGCCGTCGCAAAAAACGTATTCCCATGAACCGCTCGCAAATGATGCAGGCAGTCCACTCGGAAAATACGAAGCCGGAAGTAATGGTACGCCGTTCGCTTTTTAAGGCGGGCTTCCGTTACAAGCTGCATCGCCACGATTTGCCTGGCTCCCCCGACCTGTTCATTCTCAAATACGGCGTAGCGGTCTTTGTCAACGGTTGTTTCTGGCACCAACACGGCTGCAAGTTCACAAGCCGTCCTAAGAGCAATCCTGAATTCTGGAATGAAAAGTTCATGAACAATGTCGTGCGAGACACCAAGACGAACTGGGCTCTGTCGCTACAAGGTTACCGCGTGGCGACCGTATGGGAATGTTCCATCAAGAACGATTTTGAACACACCATGGAACTTCTCAAGACATTTATCAAAAGTGACGAAGAAACCATAGAGATTTAAAATGCATATTCTTGAAAAAATCAGTGAATTCGTTGGAAAGTGGATGGCCGTTGTCGTTTTGGCCATCGCAGCACTTTCGTTATTTGTCCCGAAAACGACTCTCTGGATTGAACTTTCTTGGGTGAATTACCTGCTGATGGTCGTGATGTTCGGCATGGGGCTTACGCTCAAGTTGAGCGACTTTGCGCTTGTATTTGCGCGCCCGAAAGAAATTACTATCGGGTGTGCTGCGCAGTTCATCGTGATGCCTGCACTTGCGTTCGTACTTTCCAAGATTTTCGGGCTCGATGCCGCGCTGATGGCGGGTGTCGTTCTCGTGGGCACATGCCCGGGCGGAACTTCTAGTAATGTCATTACTTATCTTTCGAAAGGTGACGTGGCGCTTTCTGTGGGCATGACAAGCGTAAATACACTGCTCGCGCCGATCTTGACGCCGGCAATTACATACTTGCTCTTGCGCACGACCGTGAACGTGGACGTGATGGCGATGTTCCTTTCCATCGTGAAGGTCGTGATCGTGCCGATTGCGCTCGGGTTTGCAATCAACAAGTTCTTTGGCAAATGGACTGCCCGCGCCGTGAAGGTTTTGCCGCTCGTTTCCGTAATTGCGATTGCGATGATTGTGGCCGCCGTTGTCTCACACAACGCCACGAAAATTCTTTCCACGGGCGCTATCGTGTTTGCCGTGGTGATTCTACATAACCTGCTTGGCTACGGTTGTGGTTTTGGCCTCGGCAAGTTGCTAAAATTCTCGACGCCCAAGACGAAGGCGCTTTCCATCGAGATCGGTATGCAAAATTCCGGACTTGCTACAAGCCTTGCGGCGACTGCGTTCTCGGGACTTGCGATGGCGACTGTTCCCGGCGCAATTTTCTCCGTGTGGCACAACATCTCCGGCGCGATTCTCGCGAACGTTTACCGCCGAAAGGAATAAAAAGATTTCGCAGAGAATAAACGCCGCGCCCACGCACCTTGTCATCCCCGCGAAGGCGGGGATCTCCCATCAAAAAAAATATGACCATTGAATACAAAAACACCCACGAATTTTCTGAACAAGATTTAAAAGACCTTTTCCTCTCCGTTGAATGGTCCTCGGGACATTTCCCCGACAAGCTCGTTGTCGCGATGAAGAATTTCAAGACCGTCATCTCGGCCTGGGACGGCGACAAACTCGTCGGCATGATTTGCGCGATGGACGACGG
>CADBLC010000116.1:11515-11847 GCA_902795385.1 Fibrobacter succinogenes
GACGCAAGCCCTATGTTCATTACCAGCTTGTGGACGTAAGAATTAACGGACTTCCAATTTATCGAATGATTCGTAGTGGTCTGCGGTATAGTAGATAACGCAATCTGATTGGTAAATCAGGCGTTTCGTTCCGCGATTCTTGGCAGAATAATTGACGTCCGCTTCGCGGTAACTTCCGTTCGGCAACAGGCCTTCGCGATTTTCAAAGACATCGCCACCGATCATCACGCCAAGCGTTGTCCATGGATTGAAATTCCACTTTGAGAAGGTGTTTCCCGTCTTTGATTCGTAAAGTGAAATGCCTTCGTCCTTACCGACATAGTTGCCCGGCA
>CADBLC010000117.1:0-2363 GCA_902795385.1 Fibrobacter succinogenes
TGGAAAGCAACAACGATACGCTTGTCCGGGAACGCCTCGCGGAAACCGAGAAGCGTCGCGGTCGATTCCGTCGGATGGTGGGCGTAATCGTCAAACACCATCACGCCGTTCTTTTCGCCGATAAATTCAAAGCGGCGCGTGACTCCTTCGAATTCGGCGCAAGCCTTGCGTGCCACATCCGGAGAAATTCCCTCTTCCATGGCGAGCGCCACGGCGGCCGTCGCGTTCAGCACGTTATGGCGGCCGGGAATCTTGAGGCGGAATTCGCCAAGGTTCTCGCCGTCGTTCAAAATTTCAAAAACCGGGAAGCCCTTGTCAAAGCGCAGGTTGTCGATGCGGTACTTGGCCTGACGGCTAAAGCCATACGTTATCACCGGCTTGCGCACGCGCGAAAGAATCGCCTGCACGTTCGGGTCGTCGAGGCACAGAATGGCCTGACCGTAGAACGGAATCTTGTTCACGAACTGCACGAAGGCATCCTTGATTTCCTCGATGTTCTCGTAAGTATCCAGGTGATCGGCATCGATATTGGTGACAATGGCCGAAGACGGCATCATCGAAAGGAAGCTACGGTCAAATTCGTCACTTTCGGCAATCAGGTAATCACCGCGGCCCACCTTGGCGCCGCTACCCTTGCCCTTCACGACTCCGCCCACGATAATGGTCGGGTCAAGGCCGGCTTCTTCCCAAATTTGGCCAACAATCGACGTCGTGGTTGTTTTGCCGTGCGTACCGCAAATCGAAAGCGTGTACTTGAGGCGCATCAGTTCGCCAAGCATTTCTGCACGGCGGATAACGGGAATACGACGGTTGCGGGCCTCGACAAGTTCAGGATTGTCGTGCGGCACGGCCGAAGAATACACGACCAGGTCCGCATTCTCCACGTTCTTGGCATCGTGTTTCGGAGAAATCTTTATACCGAGTCCCTTAAGGTAATCGATAACCGGGCTTTCGCCCATATCGGAACCGGACACGTCAAAACCGTTCTCGTGCAGCACCTCGGCAATGCCAGACATACCCGCACCGCCGATACCGACGAAGTGGAGGCGACGTACACGTTTACAATCATTAATCTGCATTAGGCATTTCCTTTTCCAAAATGGCCTGCGCAATCTGGTCTGCGGCATCGGGCATTCCAAGGCCCTTCGCGGCAGACGCCATAGCACCCAGACGGGATTCGTCGGCCAAAAGCTTTTCCACCTTGTTCCACAGGTCGTTCGGATCGCTGTCCAGTTCGACCAGGGCGGCACCGGCTTTTTCGACCACGCGAGCATTGTGTTCCTGGTGGTTGGCGGTAGCGTGCGGGAACGGGAGCAAAATCGAGGGCTTGCCGAAGGCGAGAATCTCGGCCAGGGCAGAAGCGCCCGCACGGCTGATAATCAGGTCGGCATAGTTCATATAGGCGTAGATGCCGTCCAGGAACCCGCGGATAGCGACATTCGGCACATCACCGACTCGCGCAGAGATGGATTCCACGTTCTTGACGCCCACCTGCCACACCACGCTTACATCGTCACGGGCAGCAATCCTCTTGATGCTTTCTTCAATCTTGTTGTTGATGCCGGCGGCACCCTGCGAGCCACCCACGATAAACACAGCCTTCTTGCCTTCGGGGAATTCGGCCGGGCGCTTGAGCGCGTTTGCAGCCGGGAGTTCGCGGACCGGGTTACCGAACACCATGCACTTTTCTGCGGGGAAGAACTTCGCCGCGGCCTCGGAGGTCACGAAGATGGTCTTCGCATAGCGGGAGCCGAACTTGTTCGCCACACCGGCAACGGCATTCTGCTCCTGCAGGTAGACAGGGATTCCGAGGCGGCCTGCCGCAAGCACTATCGGGAGCGACACGTAACCGCCAGTAGCCACGACCACGTCGGGGTTCACCTTCTTCACCACGCTCTTTGCGCGCACCAGCGACTTCGAGAGCTTGAAGGGAAGCGCCAGGTTCTTGAGGAACGGACCGCGGTGGAGCGGTTCCGCCGTGATATATTCATAGGGCCAGTTGCCAGCCACAAGGCGTTCTTCCATGGAATCCTTGCGACCTGCGAACGTGATGTCCGTATACCCCTTCTTCTTGAGGCTTTCGGCAATCGCGACTGCCGGGAAAATGTGGCCACCGGTGCCACCGCATACAAACAGGAACTTTTTCATTCTTCTGCCCTCATAAAATCAAAACCGCTAAAGGCATGCGCAGGCGAAGCCTCGCATCCGTTCATATAGGGTTCGACAATCTTCTTGCCGGTCCCCGACTTTGAAATGTTCAACAGGATTCCGATAAACAGTCCGGAGAATATCAGGTTCGTACCGCCAAAGCTCAGGAACGGCAGCGGCTGCCCCGTAGTCGGGAAAAGGCCCGTACACACGCA
>CADBLC010000117.1:2383-7921 GCA_902795385.1 Fibrobacter succinogenes
CCGACAAAGCCCATCTCTTCGCCAATCACGGCGTACACCACATCTTTGTGGGCCTCGGGCAAGTAGCCGAGCTTTTGCATGCCCATGCCAATACCGGTACCGAAAATACCGCCGTTCCCGAGCGCCTCGAGCGCACGTTCGCCCTGCATGGCCGAATTCTGGTTCGCCGTCGGGTCGAGGAACGCCGCGATACGCTTGGAGGTATGCGACTTTATCAAGAGGATGATGACGCCGACAAAGGCGCTCGCGCCCATCACGGGCAACAGGTACTTGAGACGTGCCCCTGCCACGAGCAGCACCACAATAGTGATGCCCGCAAAAAGGATGAGCATCGAGAAGTTCGGCTGCAGAGCAAGCAAGATTGCCGAAATCACGAAAGGCACGCCCGGCTGGATCACGCTGCACTTGAGAGTCTTGATATTGAGCCCCGCCTCCGAAAGCTTGGTCGCAACCATCGTGACAAGGCCGAGTTTCAGGATTTCGGAAGGCTGGATACCCCAAATCCAACGGCTCGCGCCCTTCACGTCGCCACCGGCGACAATGGCGGCAAGCGTCAAAACGCAACCTGCGACAAAGATGACGCGAGCCCCCTTCTTCCAGATGGAGTAATCCACCTTTGCCGCAACAAACATGGCCGCCAAGGCAACAACCACCTTCCAGCAATGCGCCTTCAGGTAGTATTCCGGCGTAAGTCCGAGCTTGAGCGCATGCGTCGTCGAGGCCGTGTACACAACGACACAGCCCAGGCACATCAACACGAGTGTCGACAGCAGCAGAAGCTTGTTTACGCCAGATGTCTTGACAGAACCGTTCATCTAAATTATGCCTTGAATACCGGGGTCATCTTCAAAAGTGCATCCACGACCTGTTCCATGTGCATGCCACGGCTTCCCTTGACCAAGAGCACGTCACCCTCGGCCACCGTGTCGTTCAGGAACTCGATGATTTCCTGAACGGAATCAAAATGGAACACGGCCTTCATGCCGCGGGCCTTCGCGCCCTTCACATAGTTGCGGGCGTCCTTGCCCACCGTAAGGAGCAGGTCAAAATTCATCTCGGGCACAAGAGCGCCAATCTGGGCATGCATATTCGCACTTTCCTTGCCGAGTTCCAGCATGTCGCCCAGCACCGCGATGCGCTTGCCTTCGGTTTTCATGTTACCGATAGTCTGCAGGGCCATCTTCGTAGAAGACGGATTAGCGTTGTAGCAGTCCGAAACAATCTTGAAGCCGTTCGCCCTCTTGAATTCCATGCGCATGTTCGTCGCGCGGTAGTTGGCAAGCGCCTTGGCTGCCGCAGTCATGGGGATACCGAACGTTTTGGCCACCGCAATAGCGGCAAGCGCGTCGTACAGGTTGTGCGTCCCAGGGACGTTCAGCACAAAGTGCGTACGGCCGATGTAAAAATCGGCGCAGGAATCGTCGTTCCACACGAGCTTCTCGGGGCGAATCACGCCATGGTTCATACCGAAGGTCAAAACCTTCACGTTGCGCGTAGACTTCACCTTGCACAGGCGCGGGTCATCGGCATTCAGAATAAGCGTACCGCCCTTGCGCAGGCCGTCACGGATGGTAATCTTTTCGCGGAACACGCCGTCCAAGTCGCCGAGGCGTTCCAGGTGGCTTGCGCCGATGTTCGTAATCACGGCAACGTCCGGCTCGGTAGCGAGCGAAAGCGGGCGGATTTCGTCGGGGCCACTCGTGCCCATCTCCACCACGGCGGCCTCGTGAGAATGCTTGAGCTGGAACAGCGTCATCGGCACACCGATATGGTTGTTGAAGTTCCCCTGCGTGGCGTGGGTGCAGAACTTCATCGAAAGGACGGCCTTGGTCATCTCCTTGGTGGTGGTCTTGCCGTTACTTCCCGTAATGGCGACCTTCTTCACCTTGAAGCGGCGCTGGTAACCCTTGGCGAGTTTCAGCAATGCCTTGGTAGTATCATCCACCGGGGCATACATGTTGAAGGTATTCTTCTCGACGGCTTCCTGATTAACGATGCTCATCAATGCACCATCCTTTTCCATGAGGTTAACAAACTGGTGGGCGTCAAAGCGTGCGCCCTTGATAGGCCAGAACACAACGCCCTTGGCCTTTTCACGCGAATCCATGCAGAGATTCACCTTGCGCCGTAGCGTACGGGCCGAAACGCCCACCGGGGCCGTTTCTAGAATCTCCAGCATTTCCTGGATTGTCAAATCGAGTTTCAGCATTTCTCCATTGCCTTCACCGCTTCTTCGCGGTCGTCAAAATGATGTTTCGTCTTGCCGACGATCTGGTAATCTTCGTGGCCCTTGCCTGCAATTACCAGCCAGTCGCCGTCCTGCAGCTCGGCGCAGGCCTTCGCGATGGCCTCGGCGCGGTCCGCCACGACTTCAAACTTTTTCGTCTTCATTCCCGCACGCACGTCTTCGATGATAGCGAGCGGATCTTCGGTTCGCGGATTGTCGGAGGTAAGCCATGCCTTGTCCGCAAGCGTCTCGGCGATGTGGCCCATGATGGGGCGCTTGGTGCGGTCACGGTCGCCACCGCAGCCGAATACCGTGCTCAGGGTACCGCGGCAGAGGCTGCGGGCCGTCATGAGCACTCGTTCCAGGGCGTCGGGCGTATGGGCGTAATCCACAATCACGTGCTTGCCGCCCTTGTTCCACACCTTCTCGAAGCGGCCCGGAACACGAACGCTCGCCAGGGCGGCACGCATGGAAAGTTCCGAGATGGCAAGCGCATGGGCCCACGAGAGCACCAGCAATACGTTATCCACGTTAAAATCACCGCAAAGCGGAGTCTCGAACTTCTGTTCCGCAATCATCGGGAGCGTAAACTCGAGGCCATCCTCGGTATTCTTCACGTCGCCCTGCGGCTTTACCGACGCCTTGGCCTTGCCCAGGCGCGATACGGAGACCTTCTTGCAGGTAAGCGAGTCAAAGAGCTTTTCGCCATAGGGGTCGTCGATATTGATTACCGCGACACCGTCGTCGGCGAGGTACTTCGTGAACAAAAGCTTTTTAGCCTCGAAGTAGTTTTCCATCGTCTTGTGGTAATCGAGATGGTCCTGCGTGAGGTTGCTAAAGAGTCCGCTCCTAAAACGGATTCCGGCAACGCGGCCCTGGTGCAGGGAATGGCTCGAGGCCTCCATCACCAGGTCCGTACAGCCTGCCGCCACCGCCTTGGCCGCGAAGGCGAACAGGTCCAAAAGTCCCGGCGTCGTAAGCGTCGCCTGCACGGAGCTTTCGCCAATCTTGTTCTTGATGGTACCGAGAAGCGCCGTCTTGTGGCCCGCCGATTCGAGCATGGCGTTCATCAAGAACGCGCTCGTCGTCTTGCCGTTCGTACCGGTTACCGCATGGCAGGCAAGCTTTGCAAACGGATCCTTGTAAAACACCTTGGCAGCTTCCAGGCGCGCCGCCTTCACATCGGCCACCTGGATCCACTTAGATGCGAGTCCTTCGGGTGCGGGCACCTCGCCCACCACCGCCACGGCGCCTGCCGCCACGGCATTCTTCGCGAACTCGTCAAAACCTTCTGCCGGAATAGAGAAGAAGAGGTCACCCGGTTTCACCCTGCGCGAATCGTCGCACAGTCCCATCACCGACAGGTTCTTCATCAAGCCTTCCGAAATCATCAGCCACGCTCCTTCAAAGTCAGCTTGCAAATCATTCCCTTGTGAATCGCCTCGTTAGCCTTCGGGAATTGGGAAGCCACGCGGCCCTTGCCTTCGTACTCTACGTTCATGCGAATGTTGCCCATCACTTCCAGGGCATCCTTCAGCGAAAGTCCATTCAAGTTCGGCATGCGCGTTGCCACGGCCTCACCCACCGTCAAGAGGATTCCTGCCGAATCCAGCTTGTCGCTGCGCTGCGAAATCACGCGGTCGCCCTCGCCGTCAAACACTACCGAGCATCCCTTGTCGTGGGCAAGCTTCTTAGCGGCATCCACCGTAAGGCCCATAAAGTCCACATCGCATAGTTTGCGCGGGTTCACCTGAGCCAGGTTGTAACTCACCGGCGAAAGTGCCGGATGGTAGTAGATTCCTTCCATGATGCGGCGGAAAATCGGCCCGGCCGTAAGGCCACCCACGTGCTTGCCCTGCGGGTCGTCTACCAGCACCAGGCAAACGTAGCGCGAATCTTCAATCGGGGCAAGGCCAATGAACGATGCCACCTGATGATCGCGGTCATACTTTCCGGTTTCCTGGTTGTACTTTTCTGCCGTTCCCGTCTTGCCGCCAAACATCACGTCCGTAAGCTTCTTGGAGGCCACGCGCTTTGCCGTACCGCTGTTCACCACGCGGTTCAGCATGGAGCGGATCTTGGCCGCCGTCTGTTCGCTCACTACACGGCGCACTTCCACGGGTTCCTTCTTTTCGACCAGGTTCCCCTTGGCGTCGCGCCATTCCTTCACAATCAACGGTTCCATCAGCTTTCCGCCGTTCGCAATGGCCGCGTATGCCATCACCATCTGGATAGGCGTCACCATCACCGCATGGCCGAATCCCATCGTCTTGAGGTCACTGCCACTGTTGGCGGCAAGCGTATGCGGGTCCTTGAGCGCACCGGATTCTTCGCCGTAGAACGAATCAGAGGTCTTCATGCCGAATCCGAAATGGCTCGCCGTCTGGTAAAAGCGCTGGGCGCCCACCTCTGTCGCAATCTTCGCGAACACCACGTTAGACGACTGCACCATCGCCTCGCTCATGTTCATGTCGCCGTATTCATGCGTATCGCAAATCGGGTTCGTCTTCGGATTCCATTTCCAGCACTTGCCCTCGTTCGGGAAAATCCGGTTCGTGTCGACCGCATTGCTCTCCAGCGCGGCAGCCGCCGTAATGACCTTGAACGTAGAACCCGGTTCGTAGGCCATTGCCACAATCTCGTTCTTGGACATGCGCCCGATTCCCTGCGTCTTGGAATTCGGATCGAACGTCGGGTAGCTCGCCATCGCGAGGATTTCGCCGGTGTACGGGTCCACCACCACGGCGCTCGCGCTCTTCGCGTTGAATTCGGCCACGCCGTCCTTCAGGGACTTCTCGACAATCTCCTGCATGTTCTTGTCAATTGTCAGCACCAGGTTCTTGCCCGGTTCGGCTTCGGCCACGTTCTCGCTACGGCTGTAGATTTCACGGTGGCGCACGTCCTGCACGCTCACGCGGAACCCTTCCACACCCGTGAGGCGGGAATCGAACACGCGTTCCACGCCCATGTTGCCATGGCCGTTAAAGTCGAGCTTGCCCACAATCTGGCTTGCCAATTTGCCCTGCAGGAATATACGGCTGTAATCGAGCACCTTGTTCGCGGTATCGCGCAAGTTGTCGGCGAGCACCACGCCATTGCGGTCCATAATCTGCCCACGCTCTGCATAAACGTTACGCGAACGCACGACCATGTCCTTCGTCTTGGACTGGTAAGTCTTCTGGTTGAGCACCTGGATGCTGAATGTCTGGAGGACCAGCACACCCACGATGCTCATGACAATCCACTTGATGAATGCGAGGGGTTCCAGGCGGAACTTATTCATTCGGCCCTCCCTGCATCATGATTTTCAC
>CADBLC010000118.1 GCA_902795385.1 Fibrobacter succinogenes
GGGAATACCCTGTTGCAGAATAATCTGTTTATAGAACATGTTGATGGCGCTGGAAACGGATATGCCGAGGGTTTCCAGGACGTTTTCGGCTTGTTCCTTAACATCGGGCTCAATGCGGGCATATAAATTTGCAGTCTTGTTCATGTCACTTAATATACATTTTTGTGCGTACAAAAGCAATACATTTTGAAAACTTCTTGAAATTCAACAAAACGTATATGAGCGTTGTAGTAAAAAGCGGGGTTTGTGGTTTAGTGTCTGCTGAAAAAAAATAAATTTATTGTCATGTCATATTATGACAAAATTGGGCCTATGCGGAGTGCTTGGTCACGGGGTGGTTGTTTTGGGGCGGGGTTTGGGTTATATTTAGGGATGAGGTTTTTTATGCTGAAGAAGTTTGTTCTGGGGAGTATGGTTGTGGTGGCAGTGGAAAAAAATAAGGTTCAAAATGTTTAGATTTTTGCTTTTAATACTATGTGTTTTTTTATTCAGTTGTAATTGCGAGGAACAACATTATTATAAGTATAGAAGACTGAAATTTCAAATGCCTCAAAATTTCAGTATAGAAGACAGTCAAGCAAAATTTGAACATTATAGGTGGGTAATTGACCAAAATAATGAAAAAGTCCTTTGTTTTCGTACTGGAAATAGAACTCCAAATTCAGGTAAAGTGTTTGCCAATCCTAGAAAAGATAATGTGTTCACGGAAGCTGGCCGATTCGATTTAATTGAGTCAAATAAGAGAAAGGTTGTCGTTATTCTTGCGGCTAGAACAAGAGATCGTTATGGAGACAAGTTTATAACTTATGCTGAATTTGGGTACTACCCAAAAGATTCTGATTCGACCCTTTGTGAAAAAATCATCTCGTCGGCAAGGGTTAATTTCGAAGAGTAAGAAAGCCGGGGCGTTACGGGCCGGCGTTTGAGGGCCCGTTCGAGAGGGTGGCGGAAGACTCGCCCTGGACCCTATCGCTGTGCTCCAGGGTGACAGAAGGGCGAGGCTGCTGCCAGGGGGAGCCTTCCCCCTACCAATTTGATATGAATTTCTCTCTCATCCCTAACCACTAGCCACCAACCACTAACCACTTTTCCTATATTTTCTACGCAAAATTTTTTAACAAGGACATTGTTATGGCAAAGATTGCTATTCTCGGTTACGGTAACCTGGGCCGCGGTGTGGAATGCGCCGTGAAGCAGGCTGCCGATATGGAACTCGTCGCTGTTTTCACGCGTCGTGACCCCTCCACGGTCAAGATCCAGACGGCTGGCGTTCCGGTGCTGAACGTTTCTGAAATGGAAGCCTGGAAGGACAAGGTGGACCTGCTCATCATCTGTGGCGGTTCCGCTACGGACCTGCCGGTGCTCACCCCGAAGTACGCCGCCATGTTCAACGTGATACGTGATTGACTCCTTCGACACGCACGCCAAGATTCCGCAGCACTTTGCCGCCGTCGACGCTGCCGCCAAGGCCGCCGGCAAGATTGCCATGATCTCTGTTGGTTGGGACCCGGGCATGTTCAGCCTGAACCGCGTGTACGCCCAGTCCATCCTCCCGGAAGGCAAGGACTACACGTTCTGGGGCAAGGGTGTTTCTCAGGGCCACAGCGACGCTGTCCGCCGCATCAAGGGCGTGAAGAATGCGAAGCAGTACACCTGCCCGGTGGAAGCGGCTCTCGAAGCCGTGCGTAGCGGTTCCATGCCGGAACTCACCACGCGCCAGAAGCACACGCGCCTCGTGTACGTAGTTGCAGAAGAAGGTGCTGACAAGGCCTACATCGAAAACGCTATCAAGACGATGCCGAACTACTTCGACGAATACGACACCACGGTGAACTTCATCAGCGAAGAAGAATTCAACAAGAACCACAGCGGGCTCGCTCACGGTGGTTTCGTGATCCGTACCGGCAAGACTGGCATGAACAAGGAACACACCCACGTGATCGAATACAGCCTGAAGCTCGATTCCAACCCGGAATTCACGACGAGCGTTCTCGTGGCCTACGCCCGCGCCGCTCTGCGCATGAAGGCTAACGACGGCAAGACCGGTTGCTTTACCGTGCTCGACGTGCCGCCGGCATACCTCAGCACTTTGAGTGATGAAGAATTAAGAGCGCACTGCTTGTAATGAGCCCTTGCGACTCACGGGAGATCCCCGACCAAGTCGGGGATGACATCGTAGGGTCGGGGATGACATCGTAGGGTCGGGGATGACATTGCAAAGAAAATCGCCTCGGGTAATCCCGAGGCTTTTCTGTTTAATGGCTGCTGTGGTGCGCCGCTTATCGCTAGTCGTGAATCGAGTTCTTGAGTGTCTCGATGAGGCGTGCGAAGCTCGAGTCGGTTTCCATCTCTTTCTTGACGCTCTTGATGGCGTGCACGACGGTGGAGTGGTCCTTGCCGCCGAAGCGCGAACCGATGCTCTGCAGGCTGATGGAGGAACACTCGCGCATGAGGAACATGGCGACCTGGCGGGCCTTGGAGATTTCCTTGGTGCCGCGGCCGGGTTCCGTGAGCTTGGTCTCGGGGACTTCGTAGTGCTGTGATACCGCATGGAGGACTGCATCCAAACTAACGCGGCGGCGGAGCGTGGGTGCAATCTCGGCGACGACCTTCTGGGCGATGCCCATGTCTATATCGTGGTTCATGAGGCTAGACTGCAGCGTGAGCTTGATGATGGCGCTCTCGAGGCAGCGGACGTTGCTAGCGATTTTTTCGGCGAGGAAGTGCAGCACTTCGTCGCTGATTTCGAGGTGGCGTTCTTCGGCCTTCTTGTGGAGGATGGCTTCGCGGGTTTCTACGTCGGGCGGCTGGATGTCGACCGTGAGGCCCCAGGCGAAGCGGCTCACGAGGCGGTCGGAGAGGTTCTTGACTTCGACTGCCGGTGCGTCGGAGGTGAGCACGATTTGCTTGCCTGCCTGGTGCAGCGCGTTGAAGATGAGGAAGAACTCGTTCTGCGTTTCGTACTTGCCGGTCCAGTTCTGGATGTCGTCGATGAGCAGGATGTCGACCTCGTTGCGGTAGAAGTCGCTCATCTCGGTGACTCGGCTTTCGCGGAGGCACTTGAGGTACTGCTGCGAGAAGTCTTCGCTGGTGAGGTAGCACACGCGCTTGTTCGGGTCTTCTTCGAGGATGTAGTTGCCGATGGCCTGCAAAAGGTGAGTCTTGCCGAGGCCCGACGAGCCGTAGATGAACAGCGGGTTGTACTGCGTGCCGTCGGGGTTGCGGGCTACGGCGAGGGCCGCGTTGAACGCGAGCTGCGCCTTGTCGCCGGGCACGAAGTTCTCGAAACGGAAACTGCTGGAAAGCGGAACGCTCGGCTTGGCGAAGTCCTTGAAGGAGTTCTCGTTCGCATGCGTAACTTGTTGAGCAACAGTCTCTTGCGACTGGAATTCGAATTCGATGGGGGCGTCGCTGTGCGAGGTTTCGCGCCACGCCATGCGGATGAGTTCCTTGTAGGCGGAGTAAACGGTCAGGTCAAGTCCGGAGGGAACAGAAATAACGGCGCGGCCGACGGACTGGCTGCTGAGCTTGGTGTCGGCAAAATAAATCTTGTAGACGGAGTCGGAGAGCATCCCGCGCAGGTAGTTCAAGCATCTTTCCCATTCGACTTGCATAACATTCCCTAAATAAAAAAACGAAATCTATTAACAGGTAGGATATAAATTTAATAAAATGGGAACCGAATGTTGATAAGTTTTAGTGAAAATGTCGGAAACATTTGGCCTGTAACCTAAAGTTTACGATTGGCCTTGCGGAATTTACTAAATTTGGGGTATTATGGAAGTTTTTTCTTGGTATGGCTATATAGCCTGGTTTCCGCTTTTATCCTGGGTGCTGCTTTTTTACTGGTTCTGGCGCTTTTCGAGCCCGCTTTACCTGAGGAAGATGGTAAAGAATGGGCGCAAGTGGGCGGTGATGCCCGATTTCGTGTCCAAGGACAAGTCCTTTGCCTCGCGCGCCCGCCTGAAGTGCGTCGCTTTCTCGTTTGTAGTTTCGCTGCTTTCGGCGTGCACCGTCGCCTGGGTGATGGCGTTGCTCGACATTGCCGACGCGAAGCTTGGCTTTGCCTCGACGGCCGTGTTCCTCGTGCTTGCCGCGTTCGTGTACCGCGCCGCGGTAAGGAAGGTCGCGTCTACATACGAGACTGCCTACTTCTATGAGTACAGGCGTGTCCGCTACGAGTCCGAACGCGACGGGACGTTCCGCAGCGAGACGGACCTCAACAACCGCACGGTGTGGAGCTTTACCAAGAAGCTGCGCAATGCGGAAGCCCACCGCAAGCTCTGGAAGTACGTGCATGCGATGGCCCGTTCCAAGAAGGTCGCCCCGGATATCCTTGCCGGGTCGAGGTATTAGTCTATGGCGAATATCCTGGATTCGATAGGTGTCGGCGAGAACGTCCTGGAAGGCAGGGCGGCTTGGAAATATGCCGAAGAAATCCTGTTGCAGGTGTCCAGGACTTTCGCGCTCAACATCAACGTTTTGAAAGGCAGGCTCCACAGGAGCATATTGCTTGCGTACCTGTACCTGCGCATCGCCGACACGGTGGAAGACGACCCCGACATGAAGGCTTCCGAGAAGGAAGTGCTGTTGGGCAAGTTTGCCGCGATTTTCGGTTTGCCCGAACTGCGCGACGAGGCGATTGCCGACTTTGAACGCAGCCTGCCCGAGGCCTGGCGCAAGTCGGAACACCCCTACATGAATTTGTGCCTGCATACGCACGTGGTGGTGCCGCTCTTGAAGGAACTGCCCGAGGTGTACGCCGCACCCGTGCGCGCGGTGACCATCGAGATGTGCCATGGCATGGCGAAGTTTGCATTGCGGCAGGAGGCCGCGCTCAGTTCCGGCTGGTTCACGCTGGAAAGCGTCGCCGACCTGGACGAGTACTGCTACTACGTGGCGGGAATCGTGGGCAAGCTTTTGACGAACCTCTTTGCCGCCGATACGTGCCTGATCGGAGACGCCCGCAAGGCGGAAATGCAGAAACTCGACGTGAGTTTCGGCTTGGCTCTCCAGGTGGCGAACATCGTGAAGGACTGCGTGGAGGATTCCTCGCGCCGGGTATGCTTTGTGCCCGAGGAGATTTGCCGCCGTCACGGATTCGCGCATTCGTACGAGATGTTCGACGTGCCTGCCACGGGTACGGATGAGGCTTCGGAAAAGTTCCGCGCCGACTTCGACAGGCGCAGGGCTGCGGTGATGGAAGAACTCGTGAAGAAGGCGTGGGGGCACCTGGACGATGCCATCGCCTACACAAAACTGATTCCCGGGCTCAAGATGCGCACGCGCCTGTTCTGCCTGTGGCCGCTGTTCATGGCCGCCGAGAACATGAAGCTCATCGGGGATGGCTCCGGCCTGTTCGCATCGAACAAGAAGATGAAAATTACGCGCGATACGGTCAAGCGCATTATCAAGTCGACCTCGCTGCATTTCTATTCGGATAGCTGGATTGAATCGGCGTATGCTAAACTGAAAAAGGAGGCGGGCGTTTAACCGCACGGTTTTGAATGAAGTTTTATAACAAGTGGCCTTTCCATCTGGGACTTATCCTTTTTAGCATTGTCGCGGACCAGTTGACCAAGCTTTGGGCCGTTGCTCGCTTTACCAACGAGACGGGTGCCCCGAACCATGAGTATATCGACGTCATCGGGAGCCTGGTGCGCTTCGGGCTCGTGTTCAACAAGGGCGCCGCGTTCAGCAGCCGCCCGCAGGACTTGGCGCCGTTCTTGCCGCCGTGGCTTTTCTTCTTGCTGATTTCGATTGTTGCAACCGTTGTGCTGCTGTGGTTCTACAAGTCCATCGATAAGCGTGACTGGATGAGCCGCCTTGGCGTGGTGATGATTCTCGGCGGTGCCGTGGGCAACTTTATCGACCGCATGCGCCTCCAGATGGTGGTGGACTTTATCGACTGTGACTTCCCGGACTTTATCATGACCCGCTTCCCGACGTTCAACGTGGCCGATTCCTTCGTGACCGTGGGCGTGGCGGTGGTAATCTTGTCGCCTGTGATTCTGAAGAAGATTCACAAGCAGATCAAGGAAGAAAAAGAAAATCTCAAAAAGGCGACGCCGCGACCTGAAGAATGAATTATCTCGTCAAAGAAGAACATAACGGTGAACGCATAGACAAGTTCCTTGTCGGCGTTATGGATAACGTTTCGCGCACCGACATGCAGAAGTTGATTGCCGCGGGCGAGGTGAAGGTGGGCGGTGCCCCGGCTTCCAAGAATTTTCGCGTGGAAACGGGCATGGTCGTTGTCGTGGAAAAGCTTATCGAGAAGGAAGCGAGTACGCTCGAACCCGAAGAGATTCCGCTCGACATCGTGTACGAAGACGACGATATAGTGGTGCTGAACAAGCCGCGCAACCTGGTGGTGCATCCGGGTAGCGGTGTGAGCAAGGGTACGCTTGCCGCAGGACTTTTGCACCATTTCAAGGACAATCTTTCGGCAGTGAACGGCCCGCTCCGCCCGGGAATCGTGCACCGCCTTGATAAGGATACGCCGGGCCTCATGGTGGTGGCCAAGAACGATGCCGCCCACAGGCACCTGGCGCACCAGCTTGAAACGCGTACGCTGCACCGCACGTACAATGCACTCGTGTGGGGCTGCCCGCGCGATTTGGAAGGCTGTATTGACGCTCCCATTGGCCGTAACCCCAAGAACCGCCTCAAGATGGCGGTGGTGAAGGGCGGCAAGGAAAGCCGTACGCATTACGTGGCGAAGGAATTCTTTGCAATCGCTACTTTGCTCGAACTGCAGCTGGAATCGGGACGTACGCACCAGATTCGCGTGCATACCCGCTATACGGGCCA
>CADBLC010000119.1 GCA_902795385.1 Fibrobacter succinogenes
CCGTCATCTTCGCCGGATTTTTTCTTTTTCTTCTTGTCTTTCTTCTTTTCCTTCTTGACAGGAGCCGGGGCTTCTTCCTCTTCTTCTTCAACAGCCGGAGCCGGAGCAACGGATTCGGTGGAGTCTTCTTCTTCGTATTCGTCTTCGTCGTCCTGAGCGTAGCTGTAGCTGCACAGTGCGAGTGATGTAATGGCAGCCAGGAATATCTTCTTCATAATCATTCTCCTTGAGGGATTTTTGAGTGTAGATGAATTGAAATATAAACACTCTTTCCCGATTTGGCATTTTTTTTAAGATTTTTTACCATTCCATGGCAATTTTGGCGATTAGGAACCTTCTGGAGGCCTCGTCAAGCTTCGCAGGGTCGATTTCCACGCCCAAAAGCCCGGCATAAATCACGAACGGGCTCGCCGTGCACCCCTGATTGTTGCATTTTATTTTCACGAACATCGTCTTCCCCTGGATTTCGATGCCTTCCACGTGCTCGTTCAGGTCGATTTCCTGGCCGCGGTGGTTCTTGACGACGGGGAGTGCCTTGGCGTTGAACCTCTCCATGAGGTCGGAGGGGATGTTTTCGGGCGTGTGGCGGTAGATCATCGATTTCGGGAAGTGCTTGCTGAGCTTTTCCTTCAGGGGTTCGATGTTCACGATTTCCATGCCGCGCGGGAACGGTTCGCTCAGCTGCGCCATGAGCTTGGGGAGGTTCGCGGGCGAGATGTCGAGCTTTTGCAGCAGGTCTACGCTGATGATTTCGCAGTAGGTCTCGAGCCCGAGCGGGAGGGCGCCCATGTTCGAGATGCGCGGCTTAGGGCTGAAACCTTCGCTAAACTTGACGGGAATGCCTGCGCACAGGAACGTACGCTCGAAGAAGCTGAGCATGTTCTGGTGGGGTAAAAAGCGGCTGAGTCCCGTTTTTTTGAAGGTGATCTTGTAGCTGAAGCTCTCCGTCTTCTTGGGGCGGCGTTCTTCGACGAGTTTCTTAATTTCTTCGGGGGTGCGGCTCGGGGCCTTGTGACGCACGGGGTCGTCGGCGAGCTTGATTTCGGCGCCGAATCCGGGGATGCCGCACTTTTGGCAGTCGCCCCACTTGCAGTTGGGCACAGGCGCGCTGTTTGGGTCGAACGCCTTCTCCCACTCGCGCCTCAGGTACTGCTTGGTGGTACCCGCGTGGATAAAGTCCCACGGGAACACTTCGTCCTTTTCGCGTTCGCGGTACACCCATGAGGTGTCGTAACCGCATTTTTCCCATACCGCGAGCCACTTGTTGTAGTCAAAGCGGTAGGCGTCGCTCTCGAAGATAATCCCTTGCTTGTACGCCTCGTAGATGACGGGGGCGAGGCTGCGGTCGCCGCGGCTGTACACCGCTTCGAGGAAGCTCGTTTCCCAGCTGGCCCAGTTGATTTTTACGTTCGGGTGCTTGAAGAACTTTTCGCGTACGTAGCGGATGTGCTTGAGGGCGGTCTCCTTGTCCATGAACGGCGCCCACTGGAGCCCGGTGAACGACTTGGGGATGAGGATGCCGATGGAGACGGCAATCTGGATGCCGCGGTTGTACTTGCGCCCGATATGCACGAGGTTGAAGATGAGGTCGCAGAAGGCCTGCATGTCGGCTTCGTTCTCGGTCGGGAAGCCAATCATCGTGTAGAGCTTGATCTTGTTGAACCCGCTACTGAAGGCATGTTCGGCGGCATCGTACATGTCCTGGTCGCTGATGGTCTTGTTGATCATCTTGCGGATGCGCTCGGAGCCGGTCTCGGGGGCGAACGTGGCGCTGCGGCCGCCCTTCAATGCGGCAATTTTGCCGGCAAGGGTCTGCCCGAAGCTGTTCACGCGGATGCTCGGCAGGCTCACGTCCACGGTGTCAAAAAACGGGTCGTCGATGATGGAGTCGGTGAGGGCTTCCACCGGCTTGTAGTCGGCGGTAGAAAGCGAGAGTAGCCCGAGTTCGCGTTCGCCGGTGGCGCGGATGCCCGCCTTGGCGATGTCCAATACGTCGTCGGGGTTCAGTTCGCGGCAGGGCCTGTACCAGATGCCCGCCTGGCAAAAGCGGCAACCCTGGGCGCAACCGCGCATAACCTCGACGCTGAATCGGTTGTGCACCAACTGCATGTTCGCGATGAGGTTCTTGATGGGGTAGTCCTTGGGGTCCATCACCGGGATGAACAGGCGGCGAACCCCGTTTGTGGTGGCGTAGGCGCCGGCGGCTGGCTCCGCCGGCACAATCGCGCCGAATTTGTTCGTGACTACCGGGCGGAGGCTCGGTACGTATACCCCGTCTATTTTGGACAAGTTTGTCAAAATTTCGGCGCGACTCCGGCCCGCCTTGCGGCCCTCGCCTACGCACCGCAGAAAGTCAATCATGACTTTCTCCCCGTCGCCTATCATGAACGCGTCAAAGAAGTCGGCGACGGGCTCGGGGTTCGCCATGGCGGGGCCTCCCGCGACGACGATGGGGTCGTCTTCCTTGCGGTCTTTTTGCCATGCCGGAAGGCGTGCGAGTTCCAGTACGTAGGGAACGTTCGTAAAGTTGAGCTCCGTCTGGAGCGTCATGCCCACCACCTCGAAATCGCGTACCGGCGTGTAGGTCGCGTAGCTGTACAGCGGAATGTCGTATTTTTTCATCTCGGCGGCCATGTCGTCCCAAGGGGCGAACGAGACTTCGCACAGGAGGTCCGGTTCCCTGTTGATGACATGGTACAGAATGCGGATGCCGTTGTTGCTCATGCCGATTTCGTAGGTGTCCGGGAATACGAACGCCATGCGGGCGAGCATCTGGCTATGGTCCTTCACCACGCTGTTTGCCTCGCCGCCCATGTAACGGGCGGGGGATTCAACGGCGGGGAGGGCAAGCGCAATCTTCTCGAGGATGGTCATACGGGTAAATTTAGAAAAAATCGCTTTATTTTGTCCTTTTTTTTGCCGTACATTTTGCCGGTCAATTTCTTTTTCATAAATTTTAGCATATGAGCATGTTTTCTTATATCGTCTGGTTGATTTTCTTCTGCGGAGGCGTTGTCGGGACGTATTTCATTCCCGATGCCAAGATTCCGCTGGAAGGAAAGTTCGTGTTCATCGGGGCCTGGGGCGCAGTTCTCGGGTTCATCTACTACAGTATCGCCAAGCGAAAGGCCCAGGATGCCGAAGCCGACTTTGCGGAAGCATTGAACGAAAGCAAGCAGTCTCCCAAGACTCAGTATGTTCCGGTTGTGCCGACGGTCGCTGCCGACGAGCACAAGGTCAATGCTCCGATTCCCCCTGTAAGAAACCCTTTTGAAAGTATCCTTCCGCCGGGCGCCATGCCCGTGAAGGAAGCGTTCGCGAAGGCCGAAAAGCATGTGGCCAAGGCGGTGTTCCCGCTGGATCAGTGGAACGTGTTCTGCAAGGAAATCCTCAAGAACCGTCCCTTCCCCGAAGTCATCGAGGCCTTGGAAAAGGTGCTGCCCAAGCTTTTCCCCAATGCGGCAGGAATCCTGTACATGTACGGGGACGTGCAGTCTGAACTCTGCAAGATTTTCTCCTTTGGCGATTACGTCATCAGTGACGACAAGATTATGCCGATGGAATGTGCAAGCTTCAACAAGGGCGATATCGTCGTGACGGACTACAAGTCCGGCAAGTTCAGCGGCGGTTGTACGCACCTGCACCATCATCCGCAAGGCATTTCGTTCTGCGCTCCGATCGAGGGCCTGGAAGAGCATTTCGGCATCTTGACCATCCAGGCGGACGAACTGCCCGAAGGCGAGGATGTGGAATTCTGGAAGGCCAAGGTGAGCATCGTGGCGGCAACGTTCGGACTCTACGTGGCAAACCAGAACTTGAGTATCCGCTTCCAGCAGCACAGTATCCGTGACAGCCTTACCGGGTTGTTCAACAAGCGCTACATGGAAGAATCGCTGCGCCGCGAGATTTTCTCCGCTGCGCGCCACAAGACGCCTATCGGCATCATCATGATGTATCCGGACAATGTTCAGCAGATCCAGTCGACCCGCGGCCGTCATGCCGTGGACCAGCTCCTCTGGGAACTTGGACAGCGCCTGCCGAACTTCATCCGCAACGAGGATATCCCGTGCCGCTTCGAGGGCGACGTGCTTTGCGTCATTTTACCCGGAGCGGAACTCAAGATTACGCGGGACCGTGCCGAAAAAATCCGCAACGAGATTTCTCAGTTGCAGATTTCGTATGGCGATGCAGTGCTTGCCACGACGCTCAGTCTCGGGGTCTCCGTGTTGCCCGTGCATGCGACCGACGTGGAATCGCTCATTTTCGCCGCACAGGCCTCGATGCAGATGGCATCGAACAACGGCGGGAACCGCGTGGTGCTGGCCGACGCCTTGCAGCAGCGTTAAACGGCTGCACAGTTTTTAGGAATGGATAGAGATGAATCAAGAAAAGATTGAGCGCTTTGCGGCGCGATACGTTAATTTTGTAGAAAGAAACAAGTGGAAGGCCTTCCTGGTCATCCTCGCGATATTTGTGTTGAGCCTCATCCCGACGGTATTGAAGCTCCAAATCCATACGGACCTCGCGACGCTGTTGCCCGAAGGTACGCCGAGCGTGATCGCGCTCGAGGAATCGTACCATCGATTCGGCAGTACGGACCGCTTCATGATTGCCATCCAGGCGAAGGACCCGTACCTGGTCGCGCGCTTGCAGGACAGCATCCAGGAATACATCGATGCGAACTGGCAAGACGACATTATCAGCAGGCCGCAGGTAAAAAACGACAACTCGTTCTTCACGAAGAACGCCCTTATCTACCTGCCGGTTGAACACCTGGAGCGCATCCGCGACAACCTCGAGGATATCCAGCTTGAAATCGGTCGCAAGAACGGCCCGCTTGTCGTGGACCTCCTGGCCGATTCTACGAGCGGTACGGAAGCCCCGAAGAAGGAACGCGTGTGGTTCGATGCGAACCTGCCTCAGGCGCTCGGCCTGCCAGACGAAGCTGCCGATGCGTTCGAATCGTTCTTCAAGAGCCGCGACTCCTCCGGGACGGAAGTGGAAAAGAAGGACTTGGGCCCCAAGCGTAACTTGCCCAAGGAGCTCAAGACCCGCCTGATTGGCGAGGACAAGCACGATTCCACGCTGTTCAACGGCGTCGTGCAGTGCAAGCTTGTCCGCCCGTCTACCGACGTGGACTTTGTCAAGCATATCCTGCTTCGTTCCGATACGCTTCTCGCGAAGTTCAACGCGGTGGACTACGGCCAGCCGGTGCTCATGACTGTTGAAGGTTCCTACGAGGGCTTGAACGAGGTGAACGACATCATGAGCGACAGCACCATCTCTATGGTCATCGCGGTCGTCCTCATCTTCCTGATTGTCGCGGTGTTCTTCCGCAGTCCCGTCAAGGCGCCCCTCCTGATGCTTGCGCAGGTATTGCTTGCCTGTTCGCTCGCCATGTGCTTCACCACGTTCTACTACGGCGCCCTGAACCCGTTCACGGTGCTGGTGACAAGCATTATCCTCGGCATGGGCGTCGACTATTCCATCCA
>CADBLC010000120.1 GCA_902795385.1 Fibrobacter succinogenes
TCGAAGACGGTTCCACGCGCCCGCAGACGCACACCTACAACAACAAGGTCGATACCGCGAAGGCCGCCATTTACGCGAAGGACGACCTGAGCATCAAGGGTAGCGGAAGCCTCACCGTGAAGGCGAACTACAACAACGGCATCCACACGAGCAACGACCTCAAGATCAAAAAGAGCACCGGCACGCTGAACGTTACCGCAAAGAACTGCGGCCTCAAGGGCAAGGCCTCGCTCACCATCAACGGCGGAAACATCACCGTCAACGCCAGCGGCGACGGCATCAAAAGCGACGAAGACGACGCCACCAAGCTTGCCGAGGGCAAGGGTTTCGTGATGATTGCGGGCGGCACCATCACCATCACGTCGGCATTCGACGGCATCAGCGCGAGCAACACAGTGCAATTCACCAAGGGCGAAACCACCGACGAGCCGACGGTCAAGATTACGGCGGGTGGCGGCCAGACATGCCTGGGCAACAGCACCAGCAGCCAGGGTGGCAGAGGCGGCTGGGGCATGATGGGAGGAGGCAACTCCTGCTCCCCCGACTCGAGCATGAAGGGCATCAAGGCGGACTCGAACATCGTCATAGAGGCAGGCAAGATTGACGTGAACAGCCACGACGACGGCATCCACAGCGACGGGAACATTACCGTGAGCGGTGGGTTCGCAAGCGTGAAGACGGATGATGACGGCCTGCATGCCGAAAAGGCGCTGACCATCAAGGGCGGCACCGTGGAAGTCACTATGGCTTACGAAGGCATGGAAGGAGCCGAGATGAACTTTGAAGGCGGCGTCACGAGCGTGGTGACCACCAACGACGGCTGGAACGCGGCCGGCGGAACGAGCACTTCGACCGGCGGAAACCAGGGAGGCCGGGGTGGCGGATTTGGCCGCAGCGACGGAAGCAAGGCCAAGGTGACCGGCGGTTTCCACTACATCTATGTGGGCACGGGCGATACAGACGGCCTCGACAGCAACGGTGATATCGATATTTCCGGAGGCGTAGTCGTGATTGAATGCCGCATGAACGGCGGCATGGGCGGCATGGTAGACTCCGACGGTTCCACGAGCATCACGGGCGGCAAGCTCCTCGGCTTCGGCACGAACAATTCCGAAGAAGGCACGCAGTACAGCGTGAACTTTACCGCCGACAACTACTACGGCACATCGGATATCGCGTTCAAGCCGAGCTTCAGCGGAAGCAAGATGGTGTCGAACGTGGGCCAGCCAGGCGTAGTGAATAGCGTCGACGGCATGCAGAAGCAGTGTTTTGGAAGCAGCACCACGAACTGCGTGTACTACAGGTAATCCAGTTTCTCTCTCTACCTCCCGACTACCCGTAGTACCGCAGTACATCAATTATCGTGGCATTTTTACCAGCCGTTCTCCGGCTGGTTTTTAATATACCCCATTTAATTCATACAAACAAATATATAATTCTTATATATTCAATCAAATTCTATTATAAATTTGAACAACTTTCCGCATTTTCGCGTCAAAAAGTCAATTTTTTGTTTTGCGAATCCATCAAAATAAGTTAAATTGAATAGAGAAAGACACATCTAGGGGAACTAAATGAGCAAAGTCGACGCAGAAAAGATTTGGTTGAAACGTATCCGTATTTTCATCGGGATTCTGGGAGCCATACTTCCGTGGATAGCCTTGCTCGGGACGTTCATCGTAGGCCGTGCGAACCCGGGAATCTACTCGCAGGAATTCTGGACCAAGTTCTCCATTTCGGCAACGTACTACCTGACCCCGCCGCTGGTAGGCATATTGACCACCGCGGCCATCATCCTCATGTGCTACAAGGGCTACGAGCTTAAAGACCACGTGGTGACCACGGTGACGGGTGTATTCGGCGTCATGATCGTGATTTTCCCATGCAACTGCCCCTACGTAACCGACGAGACTCTCGTAGGGTTCTTCCAGCTGCCGGCCAAGATATCGCACATTTTCCACTGCGTATCAGCCGTCTCGTTCTTCCTCCTCCTCGCCTACAACAGCATGTTCCTGTTCACCAAGACATACGACAATAGCGCAAAGGAAATTTCCCCGCAAAAGAAGATTAGGAACACCATCTACAAGATTTGCGCCTTCGGCATGATCGCAGGGCTCGCGCTGATAGTGATTCCTTACAAATTCACAGCAAAAACCTTCATTGCAGAGGCTATCGCGCTGACCTTCTTCGGTGTGAGTTGGCTCGTGAAGGGCGAACTGTTCGGTTTCCTCGCCGACAAGGACGAAAAGTCCTAAAGGAGTACATATGCATCCGTCATTCATCTTTTTCATCGTTCTCGCCATTGTCGTTGTCGCGGTAGCCGCCTACCGCCTCGGCGTTGCCGTAAGCAAGGCGTCCAAGAAGGAATCGCCCGAAGCTAGGAATACGGTGTCCTACGACAAGTGTCTGGAAAAGAACGCCGTGGCTTTTGGCTACGGCAGCTTTACCGACGCCCGCGACGGCGAAACCTACCGCACCGTAAAAATCGGCAAGCAGGAATGGATGGCCGAGAACTTGCGTTTCAAGGCCGAGGGCTCTTACGCCCCGGACAACGAGGAAGCGAACGTGAAGCCGTTCGGACGCCTGTACACCTGGACCACCGCGCTCGACATTCCCGCCGAATACACGACGCAGTCTCCGGCCAGGGACCTCGACATGTACCACAAGATACGCGAAGCCGATTACCGCGGCATCGCTCCCGAAGGCTGGCACATCCCGAGCCTCAAGGAATGGGAAGAACTGATGGAGAATCTGGCACCCAAGTCGAACGGTGACGAGCTCCGCAGCGCATGCTTCTGGCAGAACCCCGGCAAGGATTCCCTGGGATTCTTCGCCCTGCCCGCCGGCTACCGCTTTGACAACGGAAGCTTCTGCCACTTCGGCAAGCGCGCCCGCTTTTGGAGCAAGGACGAATACGGTGCGGCAAACGCCTACCGCATGAGCATCACGGACGACTCGGCCGATATCGAGGGCGTCTACAGGTCCGACGCGCTTTCTATCCGTTGCGTAAAGAACGCCTAACGTGGCACTCCTTTTCGGCATAATCTTCTTTGCGCTGTTCGTCAGCGCCATCATCCGCGGAAAATTTTCGTACGGAAGCGCCGACTACGACTTCCACGAGCATCCCGTGCAGTTCGTAATAGTGCTCGTGTTCATTCTTGGAATTTCGGCGCTGTGCATTTACAGATTCCTCGTGGAGATGGAACTTTTATGATTCTCCGCAAGCCCGACTTTTACGACAGCTTCAAATGCATCGCCTCGCGGTGCAGCGATACGTGCTGCGTGGGTTGGGAGATTGATATTGACGAAGCGTCGCAAGAAGCGTACCGCAAGGTGGCGGGCGCTTTTGGCGACAAGCTGCGCGAGAACATCGAGGACGGGCATTTCAAACTGCTCCCCCACGACCGCTGCCCGTTTTTGGACAAGGCGAACCTCTGCGAAATTTACGCGCACCTGGGCGAAGGCGCGTTGTGCGGCATTTGCCGCGAGCATCCGAGATTCGTGGAAGTTTACGGCGACATCATGGAAAAGGGACTCGGGCTTTGCTGCGAAGAGGCGGCGAGGCTGTTGCTTGCAGGCAAGGGCCCGCTTGCCTTCACGAGCGAGGAATGCGACGAACCCGAAGACGAGCTGGACGATGACGACCGCGAAATCCGCGACCAGGTGCTTTACGAGCGCGAACAGATTTTAGAGACTCTCGCCGATACATCCATGCCATTTGAGGAACGGCTCCACCAGGCGTTCGGCTACACAGGCGAACAACCGCTTGCGCCTTTAAAAAACGTGGGCGCCCTTGTCGAGTTGCTCGAAAAGCTGGAAAGCTACGGCCCCGCGTGGGACGAGGCGCTCGCGCGCATCAAGGCGAAGGTCAACGCGGCACAAAGCGCGGAACAAGACGCGGCAGACGCAACGACTCTCGAAGACCAGGGATTCTTCTCGGAAACGGAAAGCGCGCGCCTCCTCGCCTACCTTGTATACCGCCATTACGCCAAGTGCCTCATGGAGGGGCGCGAGCAGGGCAAGCTCATGTTCGCGCTGTTCTTCTGGAACCTGGCGCGGTTCTTTACGCGCGAACTCGCGGGCAATGCGACCGACGCGCAGACCGTCAAAATAAACGCCGTCAAGATGCTCTCGAAACAGCTGGAATACTCCGAAGAAATTATGGAGCTCGTCGAAACTTCGCTGGACGACTAGGCCGCAAGGCGGTCTTTGTCCATCACGTGCTTGCGCCACTTGCCGCTTTTCCAGCGCCACCAGAAAATGACGGGCGCCGTACTGTAAACAGCCACTACCGCGATCCAGGCGTAATGCGCAGGCAGGTGGAAAATGTAGGCCGCCACATACAGCGCACCCGAAACACACCAGTTCATGATGGCGCAGGCGAACATGACCCACACAGTATCGCCCGCACCGCGAAGCGCACCTGCATACACAACAAGCAGCACCTCGACAAAAATGTAGAAGGTCGCGATGCGAAGCATGAAGATGCTCATGGGGCGAGCGGCGTCGAAAATCGCAATTGCCTCTGCCGAAGCCTCCGCCATGTCGGGCCTGAATATATCCGTCAGCACGCCCGGCAGGAATACGAAAAAGACACCCATGAGGAGCGAATAGCCCCACCCGAGCTTGAGTCCGGAATAAGTCGAGCGAGTCGCAGCAGCAGCATCGCGCGCACCCACGTAACGCCCCACGAGGCTCGTGGAAGCCACTTCCAGGCCCATCAGCGGAACGTACGCCACCATGTCCCAGTTGAACATCACCGACGACGCAGTGGCCGCATCGGGACCGAGCGCGTGGAACATAAGAATCATGAGCTGGAACGCCGACATGTTCAGGAACATCTCGACGCCGGAAGGAATGCCCTTCTGCAAGAGTTCGCGGGTCAAGGGCCAGCTGAAAGCGAAGGAGGAGCGCGTATTGAAACGGCTATTGCAGGATTTCGCGAAGAACTTCGCGAACAGGATGACCGTGGAAACGAGGTTTCCGATGAGCGTACCGTAGGCGGCACCGGCCACGCCAAGCGCGGGAATCGGGCCCAAACCGTAAATCAGTACAAAGTTGCAGGCCACGTTCACGATCATGCCCACAAACGCCGCCTTCATCACAATCTTTGTCTCGCCGATACCGCTAAAGAAGCATGGGGCAGCATTGCGCACCAGGTTGATGACGCCACCGAACATCAAGATGTTAAAGTAGGTCTTCTGGTATTCCAGTTGGTCGGCAAGCAAGTGTTCCATGCCGAACGCCAAGTGCCCCAGCGGAATCGTGAGGTACAGGAGCGGCACGGAAATCAGCGAAAGGTACACCGCCTGCATAAAGACGCGCGCACAGTCGGATGTCTTCTTGGCTCCCAGGCGTTGCGCCACCATCGCGGTCGTGTAACTGATGGCACCGGTAAAGAACATCGTGAGCGCAAGCTGCACCGCCCCAGCGCCAAGCGCCGCGTTCATCTCGGCAGG
>CADBLC010000121.1:0-2203 GCA_902795385.1 Fibrobacter succinogenes
ACGCCACCCGGATGGTAACCGGCGTCCACGACGACGGCGCCCTGCTTGATCCATTCCTTCTTGATGAACTCGGGCTTGCCGACCGCACCCACGAGGATGTCGGCCTGCTTCACGAATTCGGGGAGGTTCTGCGTTTTGCTGTGGCAGATGGTCACGGTGCAGTCGGCGTTCAAGAGCATCATCGCCATGGGCTTGCCGAGGATGGCGCTACGGCCCACGACTACGGCGTGCTTGCCCGCGAGCGGGATGTTGTAGGCCTTCAAGAGGCGCATGATTCCGGCGGGAGTCGCGCACCCGTAGGCGGGTTCGCCCATCGCCATGCGGCCAAATCCGAGGCAGGTCACCCCGTCCACGTCCTTGCGGGCGTCGATAGCCTCGAAGGCGGCGCGTTCGTCGATGTGGCGCGGGACCGGGTGCTGCAACAGAATGCCGTGCACGTCGCGGTTCTCGTTCAGTTCCTGGATCTTGTTGAGGAGTTCCTCGGTGGTGGTGTTCTTGGGGAGCACCACGCGGATGCTTTCCATGCCCACGCGGGCGCAGGCGTTGCCCTTCATCTTCACGTAGGTGGCGCTGGCCGGGTCGTCGCCCACCAGGATGGTCGCAAGGATGGGGGTCTTGCCCGTCTTTTCCTTGAGTTTTGCCACGCGGGCGCTGAGTTCTTCTTCAGTGGTCTTGGCGAGTGCCTTGCCGTCGAGGATGAGTGCTGCCATAAGGTCTCCGGTGCGCAGGTGCGCTGTTTTACGCCCCCAAAGATAGAAAAGGGCGTCCCGGATGCCACGGGTGCCAGATAAAAAAATAGGCCGTGCCCGAAGCACGACCGCCTTGATAAGTGTGGATTTTTGTTTACATCATCATGTTGAGCACCGCCGGGATGACGATGCAGACGATGGCCCAGGGGTACGAGAGGGAGCCGCGGAGCCAGCCCGTGGAAACCGGCTTGCTGTTGTCGCGGACGTAGATGCGAGCCCTGCTAGTGTTCAAGGAGACTTGGAGCGCTTCCTTCACACTGCATACAGAAGCGTCGAACTGCTTCTTGCTCGCAGTCGCGGATTCGTAATAATGTTCAAAGCGGTTAGTCATTTTTGGTGTTCCTTGTCGTTCTGTGTATAAATTTATAAATATTTCTCCCGGTTTGGAAGGGTTTGTATGATTTCCGTAACATNNCCGTTTCTATCAAGGACTTATCCACAAAAAGTGGCGAAATTTGCGCGGTAACGGCAATTTCGGAACGTGTAAACCCATGTCAACGATGGATAAATCGGGATTTAAAAAGTGTTCGCCTTCTGTTCTCATTTGGGCCTATCGGGGGCCTGCGCGGGCCCGATTGTGATGGGCCGCACCTTTTTTTGCTAATTTGAATCCCGTTAAAACCTGTTATGATAGGGGATATGATGAATTTTGCCAAGTACCTTTCCGCTTTTTTAGGGGCTGTCGCCCTGTCCGCCTGCGGCGGTAGCAAGAATGCCGCTCCGGAAACCGAGCCCGCACCCGCTCCGGCGCCTGCCCAGCAGGAGAAGGTGACGCTTTCCACGCAGGTCGACCGCTACAGCTACGCGCTCGGCATGGACCTGGGCAAGGCCGTTGCCAACGTGAACGTCCCGCTGAACATGGACGTGCTGATGTCCGCCATCCTTGACGAGACGGATTCTACCCGCCCGCTACTCATGACGGATTCCGCTTCCGAGCTCGCCTTGCAAGACTTGCTGCTGCAGATGCAGAAGGCCAAGGAGGCCAACGAGGCCGCCACCGCCAAGAAGGCCCTTGAAGAACAGGCGCAGTTCCTCGCGAAGAACATCACGGATTCGACGGTCAAGACGACCCCGAAGGGCGTGCAGTACAAGGTGCTCAAGGTTGCCGAGGGTATTTCGCCCAAGATGGGCGACAGGGTCAAGGTCCACTACGTGGGTTCCCTGCTCGACGGTACCGAGTTCGACAACAGCGTCAAGCGCGGCGAACCGCTGGAATTCCCGGTCAGCGCCGTTATCGAAGGCTGGCAGGACTTGCTGATTACCATGAAGGAAGGCATGAAGGTGAAGGCCTGGATTCCGAGCGCCCTCGCTTATGGCGAGGCCGGCGTGCCGCCCCTTATCCCCGCGAACGCCCTGCTCGTGTTCGAGGTGGAACTCCTGAAGGTGTATGCCGAAGTCCCGGCCATTGACAGCACCGCCGTTCCGGCCGTGCCCACGGACAGTGCCGCGGTGAA
>CADBLC010000121.1:2271-8272 GCA_902795385.1 Fibrobacter succinogenes
CCGCCAAGGCCGACGCGAAAAAGCCCGCGAAGGAAGACAAGAAGCCCGCGGCCAAGAAGTAAGACGTTTTTTGCCTTGAAAAAGGTGTAATTTGACGAATGCGGCCCTTGACGGGGCCGTGTTTTTTTATGTTTATGGGCATGAACAACTCTGTGTCCGATTTCTATTCCCAGCACTTCGAAGTTGCCGGATTCATCCGGGAAGTGTTCGGCTATATGGATCGGTTCAAGGGCCAGCTGTTCGTTTTGAAGATTGACGACGGCCTTATGGACCATCCGCTGTTCCCCGTGCTCATGCGGGATATCGCCCTGTTGCACAAGGCGGGTATCCGCATTATTATCGTGCCGGGTACGCGAAACAGCATCGACGCGCAGTTGAAAGCCTGGGAACTCGAGTCCAAGTTCGAGGGCGGCGTGCGCCTTACGAGCGAAGAAGCCCTGCCGCATATCGAGCAGGCTTCCCTGGGTGTTGCCCAGCGCATCATGAGTCACCTTACGGCGAGCGGCTTGAGCGGTATCCAGGGCAACTGGGTGCTGGCGCGGAGCCTTGGCGTGATTGGCGGTGTCGACTACATGCGCACCGGCAAGATCGAGCGTATCCAGAGGGATATCCTCGAACAGCTTTTGAACGAGAAGTTCGTGCCTATCATTCCGCCTATTGGCTGGAACAAGCTGGGGCACGCGTACAACATCAGTTCCACCGAACTTGCGACCGAAATCTGCAAGTACATGAAGGTGGGGAAGCTCTTCTTTATCGGTAACGAGAACGGTATCAAGCTCGATGGGCTCGTGACCGGCAAGAACACGAAGTACCTGGAGCCGACGGATTCGGGCGTGATTTCGGCATTGGACGTGGACCAGGCGAAGGAGTTGCTGGAACTCAATTCCGACCAGCTCGACTTTGCGCAGATGGACTACCTGATGAACGCCATCCGGGCGTGCGAGGCGGGCGCGAACCGCGTTCACCTGCTGAGCGGTGAATTCCAGGGCAGCGTGTTGCAAGAAGTATTCAGCGCGCGGGGTGACGGTACCATGGTGTACGCGAACCAGTACTCGAGTATCCGGCCCGCGAACATCGAAGATATTCCGGATATCCTCCGGATTATGCAGGACTACATCGCGAAGGGCTACCTGGTGCCGCGTACGCAGGAAAGCATTTCCGAAAAGCTCAAGGACTACGTGGTGTACAGCATCGACAACAGCATTCACGGTTGCGGTGCGTTGCATGAATTTGAAGACAACATGGCCGAAGTCGCCGGCATCGCGGTGGGCGCGAACTACCGCAAGTCGGGCATTGGCGATGCCATCGTGCGGCACCTCATTACGGTTGGCCGCATGAAGGGCTACAAGAAGTTGTTCCTGCTCACCACGCAGGCTTTGGATTGGTTCTACCACTTCGGATTCGAGGATGGTACGGTCGAGGATTTGCCGAAGAGCAAGCGCGACCATTACAACCAGAAGCGGAACTCGCGTATCCTCGTGCTTCCGCTGGACAAGTAGCATGAACACGCTCGAAGCGATATACACCCGCCGCAGTACGCGCAAGTTCAAGGCCCAGCCCGTTGAACTTGAAAAGCTGATGCAGATTGCCGAGGCGGGCCAGTTCGGCCCTACTGGCGGTAACGCGCAGACGAATCACTTCTTCGTGATTTCGGATACGGCAGTGATTGCCAAGCTCAAGGAACTGGTGCAGGCAGCGTTTGCGAAGATGGAACTCCGCGAAGACTTGTACAAGAGTCTCAAGAATTCCATCACGCTCGCCCGCAAGGGGAACTATTCCTTCTGCTACACGGCGCCTGTGCTGATTGTGGTCGCGAACAAGAAGGAATACGGCAACAACATGGCCGATGTCGCCTGTGCCGTGGAAAACATGATGCTTGCGGCGAACGAGCTGAACTTGGGCAGCTGCTACATCAACCAGCTCAAGTGGCTGAACGAAGACCCGACGCTTCTCGAATACTTGCGCACCCTCGGCCTCAAGGAAGACGAGCGCGTGTACGCCTCCGTTGCCATCGGCTACGCCGATACCGAATCGGGCCTGCCGAACAGGAACATCACCGAACGCACCGGCAATACTGTCGTGTACGTGTAATACCGGCAATCCAGCGGTCTAAAAATTTTTATTCCTTGACGCAGCGGACTGGAGCCTTGATATCATTCCGGACACTGTAGAATCTGTTAGACAAGTCTATCGCGTAGGTTGTTATTTCCGCTAGCGTTATTTCATTTTCTTCGGTATCCAGGAACCAGAAGTACTGATAGTCGCTATTCACATGGACGTCTCTATTAAACAACCCGGTCTTGGTGAAACTCAGTCCATAATTGTCCAATCCATTATAGCCAACGCCCAAGCTATTCATCTGCGTGAACAATGTATTGAACAAAGTTCGCGTCGAGGTATAAATTTCAATTTCACCACTTTCTTCTGAACCGTCAGGATTACGTAGAAGTGAAACTTCATTACTGTTCGGCAATCTCCATCCTTCCGGGCAAGCTTGTTCCGCTGCTTTTATGGTATAGAAGTAACCTGAATTTTTGCAGTTGTCACTTTCGCAAAATTGCTTGTCAACTTCAAAGGTTTCTGGAGCCCCTTGATACTTGAGATTTTCGGCCATCCATGTCGTGCCGCGGTAGTCAATGGTACGGTAGGTACGCCCATCTCTCGGGTCCAAAAACGAGCCGTATTCAATGTCGGGATTGAAATAAAGTTCGTATGGAATTTCCCATGATTCCTCATTGCTTGAATACCACTTCCCGTCTTTGCAGGCATAATTCGTCTTGTAGTTTTTGTCTTTTTCATTGGCTGTAGAGTACCTTGCGCCATTTTCGCAGGTGACTGCGTCAAATTGGCGCCATTCACCCTCATGGCACACATAATACATAGATTGCAGTTCACGGCTTTCGACGCGTTTGCCCTCTTCGTCGCATGGAGTTCCGTATGTTTCCCTTTCCAAGCGGGTGGCCGTCCCCCAAACGCCGTTCCTACAAATATGGAATGAATCCGGTTTCACGACACTTTTCGTCATTTCCCCATTTTTTTCGCAGGGAACGTCCACGACTTCGGCTTCAAAAGGAGTCGCCATGTCCCATGCGTTCAGGGTATATTTTCGATCTACGAAATATTTCCCTGTCCAAACAGTATCCCTGCAAATATAAACCGCTCCAGGATTCAGGTTGCTCTTGAACAATGCTCCTGCCGTATCGCACGGGACCTGCTTCATTTCAACATTGACGGTCTTTGTTGAATCCCATCCATTATCGGTTGTGCAAACATAGGAACGTTCGGGGTTCTTACGGCTCACGATGAACTTGCCGTCGACATCGCAGGGAATTCCCGATGTTTCGACATCCAGCGGAGAAGCGATTTCCCAATTAGTGTAGTAGGCACTTATGGTAGAAAAATTGTAATAACTGCTCTTCTTGCAAATCAATGAACTGTCTTCGTTGAACTTTCCAACCATCGCATCACTGCAGTACGGCATTCCGGAGCACTTGCGCCAGATGTTCTGTATGATGGCTTCCGGGTCCAAAATTTCGTAGTCACTGTACGCGCACCCTATGGGCATGAAACTAAAGGCAATTCGGTCAAATGAATCGTAAGGCTGATTATTGATGCAGTAATTTTCCGGTTCAAGTTTGCCGTCGGCAAAATCTTTAACTAATTCTGCATCCAATTGATTGTGGCCGTCCCCGTAAAGGAAGAACAAGGTATATTCCAAGTAATATGTTGGCATACGACGATCGGCAAGCAGGGAATCTAGACCGAGTTCACGCAACAGCTCTGTTGCCGCCTGTATCCAAGCGGAATCGTGTGCGGCTCCCTGTTTTTCAAGAAACTCGAGACGCTTTTCGACAAAGGCGCTCAGAACTCCATATTTCTCTTCTTTCATCATAATGGCTGCGTACGAGGGCTCCTTGGTGGAATCCGCTTTTATCTCCGCCATTTTCGCAGTTTTTTTTGCGGCGGGCAACGGTTTCGGCGAGTCTGTGTAATCAAGGGGATCTGGTGCGCATCCTTGATTATCCGGAATGTGTATTCCTGCGATGGATGAACTCGATGACTCCACTTTCACCGAGGAACTGCTCTCCTCCACGACAGAACTCGAGGATTCGATTTCCAAAAGGGAACTGGACGAGCTTACATTATCCGCGATGGCGGGTTCGTCTTCCCAGACGCCGGCATCCTGCGGGTTCTTAGTTTCGGAGCAGGCGCAGAAAAATGCGGCGGCAAGGAACGATGCAGCAAGGGTCAGGCTATTTAAAGTTTTAAGCGTTTTCATACATCCCCCTAGATTTCATCGACTTTCTTCGTCAGCGGGAAAAGTTGCAGATTCAGGCGGTAGACCTGGTTAATATTTTTGCATTCGCCGGCGATGGCAGCCACCTTGCGGCGGCACTCGTTCACTTCGCGTTCTATACGGCGGTAGGTAATTTTGTCGACACCCATGGTGAGGCCCGAGATGTTCCGTTCGTCAACGTTTGTGCTGTCCAGCGACAGAACGCCGAGACGGCCCATTTCTCGGTTCATGGAGCGTACTGTCAGGGGCAGGGCGTCTTTTGAAATCTTCACCATCTTCGAAGTCTGCTCGTAGGAATTCTCTCCCGTTTTCTTCAGAAGCCCCGTCTTCACTAAGAACTGGAGTGTATCGCGGACATCGAGTGCCGTGACCTCGTAATTGATTTTTGCGGCCATTTCGCTTGGAAGTGCGCCGGGCATCAGCGGGGCAAGTTCCCGCACGATCGGGCACACCGGATGTTCGCAGAAACGGAAACCGTCCGCATTCAGGACGAACATCTTGTTCTCTTTGGCCGACTGCAAGATTTTCGCAAGCACGGCCTTTTTCTCGGCATCGCTTTTCGCATGGTCCAACTGCACCAGGTGTTCAAAGAAGGTTCGTTCAAACCCCTCGAGGCCCATAGCCTTCGCGACTTTTTGAATACCGGGCTTGCTTAAGTTTGTCTTTCCGTCGCATACCAGTTTCAGGTACGTGGGCGAAACGAATCCGGCCAGCTTGGCGAATTCCCTCCACGAAAACGCAGATGACTTCTTCCGCTCCTCGTAGAAATCGTGCATGTAGCGGCGATAGTTCAAATATTCAAGAATGGGCTTCATGTTCGCTTCCCTTTCGTTTTCGGTTGACATTGATGCGACCCGACATCTATAAATCTAATTCCGCGCTCATCCAAAAAAATGAATAAATATTACAAAATCTCAATTTTTGGTGTAAAATCAGCAATTTTTTTTGATTTTTAAAGCGATTTTTTAGTAATGATACGTTCATGTATCATTAGATAGCGTATCATATAGTTCTTATCGCGGCAACTATTTTTTTGTCCAACATACGCCATTGTGCCGGATACTTTTTTATAATTGCTCGCATGATGGATTTCAAGAAAATGGAAGACGGCTTCCGGATGATTCTGGAAGGAACCCGAATCGCGAAGGTCTGCTCGATACGCCGAAGCGCGTTGCCAAGATGTATGCTGAACTCATGACCGGCCTTTCGGGCGAGACCCGCGCCGAAGATATCTTGAAGACCCGTTTTCACGAGAAGTACGACGAGATGATCATCGTGCCGGACATCGAGTTCGCGAGCATGTGCGAACACCATTTTCTTCCGTTCACGGGCAAGGCCCACGTGGCCTACATTCCCGGCGACTGCGTGGTGGGCCTTTCCAAGATTCCGCGCGTGGTGGAATTTTACGCACGCTTCCCGCAAATCCAGGAGAGGATGACGCGCCAGATTGCGGAGCTCATCCAGAAGGAACTGAACCCGAAGGGCGTGGCTGTGGTGCTCGAGGCATCCCACATGTGCATGACGATGCGCGGCGTGAAAAAGCCCGGCGCCACCATGGTGACCACACAGCTCCTGGGCCGTTTCAAGACCGACGAGAAGACACGTGCCGAGTTCATGTCGCGTATTTACGCACCGCGCTAAATCGCTGATTTTGTGCGAAAAAGCCCGATAGGCTTGGATTTTTTATCCATAGAACATTGCTTT
>CADBLC010000122.1 GCA_902795385.1 Fibrobacter succinogenes
TCGATTTCCGCACCAGTAGAATCCTCCACCGCTTCGGCGTTGAAAGACTCGTCGTCGGGCGGAAGAATCACCATCTCGCCAGAAGACGAAGAATCATCGCTACATGCGGCAAAGAAAAAAGCCAGAACTGCAAATGCGAAAAACTGTCTTGATTTTGCAATCATATTACAGCAGGTCCTTGAAGAAGTCATTGCCCTTGTCATCCACGAGGATGAACGCCGGGAAGTCCTTGATAGTAATCTTGCGGATAGCTTCCATGCCGAGTTCCGGGAAGGCGACGATGTCGTTGCTCAGAATGTTCTGCTCGGCGAGGATGGCAGCCGGGCCGCCAATGGAGCCGAGGTAGAAGCCGCCGTACTTGTGGCAAGCGTCCGTCACGTCCTGGCTGCGGTTGCCCTTAGCGACCATGATCATGGAGGCGCCCTTGCTCTGGAACGGTGGGCATGCCTTCCGGCGTCTTGGCCGGGCCGGCGTAGTAAATCGGGTGGTTGCTGACGACTTCGAGAACGGTCTTCTCGATATCGGTGAGGGCCTCGCCCTTTTCCTGCTTGTCGAAGATTTCGGCAATCTTGGCGTGGGCCATGTCGCGGGCCACGATCATCGTGCCCTTGAGGTTCAGGCGGGTCTTGACCGGGTACTTGGTGAGTTCGGCGAGCACATCCTTCATCGGGCGGTCGAGGTCGATTTCCACGGCCGGGGCCATGTTCACGGCGTCGCCCTTCGGCAGATACTGTTCCGGATTGTGTTCCATCTTCTCGAGCCAGAGGCCGTTCTCGTCAATCTTCGCCTTGATGTTGCGGTCGGCGGAGCAGCTGACGCCGATGGAGACCGGGCAGCTTGCAGCGTGACGTGGGCAGCGGATCACGCGCACGTCGTGCACAAAATACTTGCCGCCGAACTGGGCACCGATGCCCGTCTTCTGGCAGATGTGCAAAACCTTCTCTTCCATTTCCACATCGCGGAACATACGGCCGCCTTCGCTACCCGTGGTCGGAAGGTCGTCGAGGTAGCCGCAGCTGGCGAGCTTCACAGTGTGGGTGTTCATTTCGGCAGAAGTACCGCCAATCACAATGGCGAGGTGATACGGCGGGCAGGCAGCAGTACCGAGCGTCTTCACCTTGTCGCTGATGAACTTCTCGAGAGACTTCGGGTTGAGGAGCGCCTTGGTCATGGGCCAGTAGTAAGTCTTGTTGGCAGAGCCACCGCCCTTCGCGACGAACAGGAACTTGAGGTCGGCGCCTTCTTCGGCGTGGATGTCAATCTGGGCCGGAAGGTTACAGGCGGTATTCTTTTCCTCGTACATGGTAAGCGGGGCAATCTGGCTGTAACGCAGGTTCTTGCCGGTGTAGGCGTTGTAGATACCTTCCGAAATAGCCTTCGCGTCGTCGGCGCCAGTCCAGACCTCGGCGCCAGTCCAGACCTGCTGGCCCTTGTGGCAAATACAGATGGCAGTGCCGGTGTCCTGGCAGAACGGGAGGATTCCCTTGGCGGCCACACAGGCGTTCTTCAAAAGCGTGAGGGCGACGAACTTGTCGTTATCGCTCGCTTCGGGGTCCTGCAGGATCTTCGCGACCTTCTGCGTATGGGCCGGGCGAAGCCTGAAGCTCACTTCCTCGAATGCCGCCTGGGCAATCTTGGTGAGGGCCTCGGGGGCCACTTTCAGGATTTTCTTGCCTTCGAATTCGGTGACGGAGATGCCGTCTTTTCCGAGGTTCACGTATTCGGTAGTGTCTTTGCCGTGTTGCACGGTCGCTTCGTACTTGAATGCCATAGTAATGCTTAGTGGTTGGTGATTTGTAGCTTTTGGTTGAATTTCCCCTCAAAGATAAATTTTTCGTCAAAACAGGCCCGACCGAAGGGGGCAGTCACACCCGGCCGGGGCGCGATTTTGAATAAAAAAGCGACAAAAGAGCAAAAAGAACCGACAAATTGTATTTTTTTTAATTTTTTTTAACTTTCCCGAGCCAAAACACCCCAATAAGTATTATTTTTTGGACAATAAATTTTAACTAAACACTTCAAAGAGGTCACACTATGATGAAGAAGATCTTGCTTGCAACCGCAGTGGCCGCTGCCGTTGCTTTCGCCGCTCCGGCCGCCAAGGCTGCCAAGGCAGCCCCTGCCGCCCAGCCGGCCGCCGAAGCCGCCCCGGCTGCCGAAGCCGCTGCCGCCCCTGCCGCAGCTCCCGCTGCCGAAGCCCCGAAGGCCGAAGCCGCTGCCCAGCCGGCCGCCGAAGCCCCGAAGGCCGAAGCCGCTGCTCAGCCGGCCGCCGAAGCTCCCGCTGCCGCTAAGGCCGAAGCCGCTCCTGCTGAAGCTGCCCCGGCTGCCGAAGCCGCCGCTGCTCCTGCTGAAGCCGCTGCCGCTCCTGCTGATTCTGCTGCCGCCCAGCCGGCCGCCGAAGCCGCCCCGGCTGCCGAAGCCGCTGCCGCCCCGGCCGACACCGCCAAGACCGAAGTGCTCGAAGCCAAGAAGGAAGAAGCTCCGGTCGACAGCGCTGCTCTCGCCAAGGCTGAAGCCGACAAGAAGGCTGCCGAAGCCGCTGCCAAGGAAGAAGCTGAAGAAAAGGCCCGCGCCGAAGGTGAAAACCAGGGCGTGAACGCCAAGACCACCATCATGGAAAATCCGTGGGAATTCCTGATCGTGTCTGCCGCCTTCGTGGCCTCCGTTCTCGTGATCATCTTCACTGGGGACTAATAACGTAGCTGTAAAAGAGCTTTGAAAACGCTCGGCAATGCGCCGGGCGTTTTCATGTTTCCGCTTTAAAGTTTCATGAACATCACCGACAACTACAGACTTACATCCCTGAAGCACATCAAGAAGATCCCGACGGGGCTCGATGCTTTCGCCCTAGGCCTGTACGGGAAATTCAAGGGACGTAATGGCGTTCTCAGGAAGATTCTCCGTTTCGCACGCAAGGTCGACCGTCTGCGTCCGGAATTCAAGGACCTCTCCGACGGGGAACTCCGCGCCAAGATACGTTCCGTGAGCGAGCTCTTCAGGAGACGTCCCGACGACGAAGCCATCAAGCGCGCATTCGCCCTGGTTCGCGAAGCAGTAAACCGCAAGATGGGTTTCTGTCCCTACATAGAGCAAGTTGCCGGTGCATACGCCCTTTACAAGGGCTACATCGCCGAGATGTCCACCGGAGAAGGCAAGACCATCACGGCGGCGATGTGCGCAACCATCCGCGGTTGGAGCGGGCGTCCATGTCACGTGATTACGGCCAACGACTACCTCGCGAGCCGTGACGCGGAAATCATGAAACCCATATACGATTTTTGCAGGGTCACGGTCGGATGCGTAACGGGCGAAATGAAGCCCGCCGAGCGCAAGCAGGGTTATGCCGCCGAAGTGACCTACTCCACCGCCAAGGAAGTCCTGGCCGACTTCTTGAGAGACGGCATCGCCCTTGGCGTGAACAGGAATTTTTCCAAGAGACTTTTGAACGGCCTCTCCGAGAACATGGAAAAGATTCTCCAGCAAACCGTCCAGCGCGGGCTATACACGGCCATCATCGACGAAGCCGACAACGTACTTATTGACGAAGCCGTCACGCCGCTAATCATATCCCGCGAAAAAGACAACGAGGAATTCAACACCATCTGCAAGTTGGCCTTCGACATCTCGCAAAAACTTGTCAAGGACAAGGATTTCAGAGTCGACGAAAAGAACAGGACGGTTCACTTCCTCGTGGACATGGACAGCCGACTGCAGGAAGTCCAGGAAGAGAGCCAGGAGAGCGGCCAGCAAAAGAATAGCTTCTGCAAGGCGGCCTTCCTCAAGGACCTTGTCAGGCAGGCCCTGATTGCCGCGGAGCTGTTCATCAACGGCAAGCAGTACGTCGTCGAAGACGGCAAGATTGTAATCGTCGACGAATCCACCGGCAGAAAGATGCCCATGCGTTCCTGGAACGGCGGCCTACACCAGATGATTGAAATCAAGGAAGGCGTCGAGATGACCGGGCTCAAGGAAACCGAGGCCCGAATGAGCTTCCAGAGGTTCTTCCGCCTGTACACGAATTTTTCCGGCATGACCGGAACCGGGAAAGAAGCCGCCCGTGAATTCTGGACCATCTACGGCGCGCCCGTGGTTTGCATCCCGAACCACCGCAAGAACCGCCGCAAGGTAGGCCACCTGAAGGCTTACGCGACAAAGAAGGCCAAACGCGAGGCAATCGTACGCGAAGTCGTACGCGTCCACAAGCTGGGGCGCCCCATCCTCATCGGCACCAAGGACATCGACGAAAGCGAATTCCTCGGTGCTCGCATCAGCGAACTCGGCCTGGACTGCCGCATCATCAACGCGGTGCGCAGCGAAGCCGAAGCCGCCATCATCGCCGAAGCCGGGAAATACGGAGCCATCACGGTCGCCACCAACATGGCCGGCCGCGGAACCGACATCAAGATTCCGGAGAAGGTACGTAAAATAGGCGGGCTGCACGTAATCGCTACAGAATGCAACCCGTCTTCGCGCATAGACCGCCAGCTGTTCGGACGTTCGGCCCGTCAGGGAGACCCCGGCTCGGCCAGCCACTACGCCAGTTTCGAAGACGACGTACTCAAGCGCAACCTGCCGACGACGCTAATGCCGTTGCTGAGCCATACAGGAATGCTTTCGGCAGCAGTTGTCAAGTGGGCACAGTTCATCGCAGGCCGTAAGGCCTACCAAAGCAGACTCTCGGTACAACGCACGGACACCTGGCTCGAGGAATCCCTCGGCTTCAGTTCCGGCGACATCTAGCGCGCTGCATACAAGGCAATCACAAAAGGCCTGCCACACGGCAAGCCTTTTTGTTTAAACCGACTTAGCAAGGCTTACTTACGCTTGGCGCGCTTGAAGCCGAACGTCTTCGTGGTATCGTCCGACGTAGACGTGGTCTCCTGCGTCTTCGTATTCTTTTCCCAAGCCTTGAACTTGAACTTCGCGATGTATGCACCCGTCGCAATCTTCTTGCCGGCCTTGGACTTGGGAGCCTCGCCGTCGTGGCTGAGCCATTCCAGGTTCAAGTGGATGACACCATCTTCCGAAATAAGATCGCGCACCTGGGCACCATCAATGTTGATTGTCTGCGTATTGATAAACTGACCCATATTGTCAAAGACATCAATACTGAACCTGACATCAACATTGTAGCGGAATTCGTCCGTCAGGGAATCCTTGATACCTGCCGTAGGCAGGGTGATATCCACCTTGAATGCCGGGCCAGCCCTGAAGTAATCCGGACCAACGGAGCCCTTCAACGCAGTGAATTTGCCATCCTGCATCTCGGCAATAGATTCCACACCATCCTTGCTGACGCTCATACGGAAGTACTCGTCGGCGCCAGGCGTATACAGCCCGTAAGCACCCACGTCACCGGTAGCGTGTGTAACGCCCTTGTGCAAGGACACCTCGAACTTGATCTTGCCGGCATCACCCGACACGAGCCTCCACGGGTTCGCATCCAGAGGATAGTTGCCCGCAATATCCTTGAGACGGCCGAGCTTCTGGTAAGTCACGAGCTTGACGGAGTCACCCAGCTGGACGCCATTGCTAAGGTCGGCGCTGTAAGTGTACGTCTGACGAGCACCGGCAATTTTCTTGGTGATGGTACTGTCGAGATACACCTGGGCTTCGGAGCCGCGCTTACGTTCGATAAGGTTCAATCCACCCGGAACTTCCGCAAGAGGCTCAGACGCAGTGATTGTCAACCTCGAGAACGAACCGATAGTATCGATTTTCGCTTCCACAATGATGGGCGGGCACTTGTCGAACAGTGTCGCGATATTGTCGTCGAAGAATCCACCCAAGGGACCCTTACGTGGCAGAATCGTACCGTTGCCGTTCTTCGTACCGCTCGTCTTGTTCTCGAAAAGGCCTCCCGTAATCGGGATGCGAATGACGGTCACGTTATTGACAACCGTTTCCGTACCGAGAGTATCAAGGCCCGGAATTATGGTAGAGTCAATCTTGGTAACGCAATTGGACCTATCCGTCACCGTTCTCTGCGAGATAGAACCGATTACCTTAACCGGCTTGCCGTCGGCATCAAGAGAATCGGTAGTAATCCAGGAAGTATCCATCACGTCCTTCGTACCGCAAGTCTCGGAAGTCCTCGTGATAACCCTATCCTTGGCCGGATTGAGCTGAGTCTTGATTCTCGTGGTAGTATCGCCGGGGACGGTATCCATCTGCCATCCCGATGTAGGCATCGCGAAGGCCTTGTAGATTTCCGGGTCGCCCCAGTAGACGTCGATGGTATCGAAGATGTCCTTCGTGCGGAGCGTCCTCACGAACTCGATGTAAATCATGTCCGGCTGGCCATCGCCCTCGTTGTCGCCGATATAGGCGTACTTGACAGGCACCGGCCTTACGGATTCGATAATCGTCACAGGGCCGTTACAATCGGAGAGGAGGTTCGAGGCCATATCCTTGACATCGAAACCGGCGGCAATCTCGGCCTTGAATCCCGGCTTGACGATATTGCCGTCGTTACCTTCAATCACGTACTGCCAGCTCTTGCCATTGTCCGTAGACGAAGCGTTAATCACCAGGATGCTGGACTGGTCAACCTCGGCACCGTTATTGACTATACGCAACGGCCACACCGTCTTGGAAGAAAGATCCACCGGTTCGGAGAACACCAGTTTGAGCGTATCCTGGACATTCGCATGGTTCTCGTTCTCGAGGATAGCCACCGACGTGAGCTTGGGCGCAATGCCGTCGCTTATCTGCTTTTCGGCAGTCTTCACGACACCGCT
>CADBLC010000123.1 GCA_902795385.1 Fibrobacter succinogenes
TGATAGCGTAAAAATCAATACTTCAGAGTGTTCCTATGGTGTGAGCCCATCAAAACAACAAGGCATTTGTCCCGAAGGTTGGCATGTGATGAATGATAATGAATGGGCGAATTTGACTGAAATTAGCGGTAGGGATGTTGCCTATGAAATGGGTTCGAAGGTTGCCGGCTTCGGTAGCAAAAATAGGTATGGTATGTCCATATTGCCTGCCGGATACTGGGAGCATACTCCAAGCAGAATGGAACATTTCACGAATATAAAGATGCAGACTTTTTTCTGGCTTCCTGAACAGGATTTGAAAGATGCAGAGAAAGCTAAACATGTGAATATTATGAGTAGCGATATGACACGTGGTAGTTCACGCTCAAAGTATAAATATGCTCATTCTATCCGTTGCGTGAAGGATTACTAATCCCGCACTAAGACGGTCCTAGCGGTTCAAAATAAAACCCGAGTTTCGCGAAGCCCGAAGGGACTAACCAGTCACGAGGGCGGAGCAGGAACCGCTCTTAACACGTACCTAGCGGTAACATTACATAACGGAGCCCCTCTCGTGATTCTTTGCGGAGAGGGGGCGTTTCGCAAAGCAAACACTTCAACGAAGTGATCGTGTTTGCGTGCGAAATGCCACTCGAAGCAAACATTATTCAAGAAACGTTTTTGAACTTCTACCGAAATGCCACTCGAAGCAAACATTATTCAAGAAACGTTTTTGAACTTCTACAAGTGCGGTTATAAAAGTGATGGGTCCCCCTGCGCAGTGCTCGGGGGATGACGGCTGTTTTCAAGAGTGATGGGTCCCCCTCCGCAGTGCTCGGGGGATGACTCGGTTGGGGGCGTTGCGGGGTGTCCCCGCAGAGGGGGTAGCGGAAGACCCGGCCCATCGAGTAGACAAGTGCGGTTATGAACGTGATGGATCCCCCTCCGCGGTGCTCGGGGGATGACGATGGGGCCGGGGCTGGAGCGAGGGGGAGGCCTCCCCCTTTCTCAACAAAAAAAAGCCGTCTATTCCGTCGTTTCTAGTAACTAGTAACTAGTAACTACCGACTAAAATTTCTACATTTGACCCGCAACTAGCTAATTTAATGCCTTAATTAAGGGATTACAAATGAAAAAAAATAAATTCGGCATGCGAGAATTTATCATTCTCCTCGTCATTGCACTCTCGGCCTATACCGTATGGCCTTCTATTCAGGTTCACTCCAAGAAAGGTGAAGAAAAGCAAGCCTTCCTCAAGGCAAATCCGAAATTGAGCTCCAAGTCCATCAATTTCGGCCTTGACCTTGCCGGCGGTACGAGCATCACCCTCCAGATCGACAAGGCTGGCCTCAAGGCTACCGACGATATCAAGGATATCCAGTCCCAGTCCCTGGAAATCATCCGTAACCGCGTTGACCAGTTCGGCCTTTCCGAACCGCAGATTTCCCCGTCCGGCGACGACCGCATCCTGGTCGAACTTGCCGGTGTGGACGATTCTACCGCAAAGAACCTCGTGGGTTCTACCGCCAAGCTCGAATTCAAGATCCTTGCGGAAAGTGAAAAGTTCACCCAGGTCATTACGCTCATTGACCAGTACCTGACCCGCCAGACTACCGACGTGACCGCCAGCGACTCCGCCAAGGCCGATACGACGGCCAAGGACAGCACAGTGGCCGCGACGGACAGCGCCAAGCCGGCCGCCGATACCGCAAAGCAGCTCTCCGACGAAGAACTCCTGGGCGGCAAGGTCGCCGAGGCCGAAGCTCCCAAGGCCGACAGCGCCGTGGCCGACTCCGCCGACGCCATACCGGCATCCGTGGTCGGGAAGGCTCTCAGCGCCTACTACCTCTCCTTCGGTAACGGCGGTTTCATCGCCGAAGAAAGCATCGAGACGGTCAAGAAGATTTTCGAACTCGAAGCCGTGCAGAAGCTGATTCCGCGTGACGTGGCCTTCGCCTTCGGCAGCGGCCTCGAACCGGTGCAGCGCGACTCCAAGATCAAGGCCAAGCGCCTCTACCTCCTCCGCCGTCGTGCCGAAATGGGCGGTGACGATATTTCCGACGCCCGCCCGTACCGCGTGGGCGACGGAACCAACGCCGGTGAAGTGGCCGTGAGCCTCAAGTTCTCCGGTATCGGTCCCAAGAAGTTCTCTGCCGTGACTGCCGCGAACGTCGGCAAGCAGATGGCCATCGTGCTCGACAACCAGGTGATTTCGGCCCCGGTCATCCGTGACCGTATCCCGAACGGCGAAGCCCAGATTACCGGCCTCGAAGACATGGCCGAAGCCAACCGCCTCGCCGTCGTGCTCCGCGCCGGTGCCCTCAAGGCCCCGATGAAGATTATCGAAAGCCGCAGCGTCGGTGCCACCCTCGGTGAAGAAAACATCGTCCAGGGCTTCGGTTCCGGTGCCATCGGCCTCATCCTCTGCTTGGTGTTCATGGTGGCCTACTACCGCCTGGGCGGCCTTATCGCTAGCTTCGGTATGATCATCAACACCCTCGTGACCGCCGCCGTGATGTCCGTGTTCAACGCGACCCTCACCCTCCCCGGTATCGCGGGCTTCATCCTCGTCGTCGGTATGTCCCTCGACGCGAACGTGATTATCTACGAACGTATCCGTGAAGAACTCAAGAACGGCCTTACCGCCCGCGCCGCCGTGGCCAAGGGTTACGACCGCGCCTTCAGCGCCATCTTGGACTCCAACTTGACGACCGTGCTTACCGGCCTTATCCTCTACAAGATCGGTACCGGTTCCGTGAAGGGTTTCGGTCTCACGCTTACTATCGGTATCCTCACTTCCCTCTTCTGCGCCATCACGGTGACCCGCGCCATCCTCGACTGGCGTCTGGCCAAGAGCGACCGCACCACGCTTTCTATCGGTAACGGTTTCAAGGCCATCAACGAAGCGAACCTCCAGATTATCCCGAACCGTCGCCGCTTCGGCCTCGTGTCCCTGATCCTCATCATCGCTTCCATCGCAAGCATCGCCGTGAAGGGATTCGACTTCAGCATCGACTTCACCGGTGGCCAGGTCTATACGATTCAGTACCAGGACGACGGCAGGCACGAAAAGGACTTGAGCAAGGCCCTCTCCGCTGCCGGCATCACGGGTACCAAGGTCCGCACGCTCGGCGGTACTTCCGCCAACTCCTACCAGGTGAGCATGCGCGCCTCCGACGATTCCCAGTTTGAACTCAAGATGGCCCAGGCCTTCGAGAAGGCCGGTCAGAAATGCGAAATCGTCGCCCGCGACAACGTGGGTCCGACCATCGGTAAGGAACTCCGCTTCAACGCCATCCTTTCCGTGATCCTCGCCTGGCTCGGCATCCTAATTTACGTGTGGTTCCGCTTCGGCAAGTTCGGTCTCGGCTTCGGTGTCGCGGCTGTGCTCGGCCTTGTGCACGATACCATCATCACGCTCGGCTTCATCTCCGTCTTCGGTCTTTCCTTCGACGGCGCCCTGATTGCCTCGCTCCTCACGATGATCGGTTACTCCGTGAACGATACCATCGTGAACTTCGACCGCGTGCGTGAAAACACCGCCGTGTTCGGTTCCAGCAACTTCGCCGAAACCATCAACAAGTCCATGAACCAGTGCTTCAGCCGTACGGTGGTCACCTCCCTCACGACCTTGTTCGTGTGCGTGATCCTCGCCGTGAAGGGCGGTTCCTCCATCCGCGACTTCGGCCTTGTGCAGTGCTTCGGCATCCTCATCGGCACCTACTCCTCCGTGTGCATCTGCTCCCCGATCGTTCTGTGGTGGTCCAAGCACTTCAAGAAGGGCGTGTAGTTTAGACGAGAGAACGCTCGCGTCGCTCGCTACAGACGAAAGACGAAAGATTGCCCCGGCATTGCCGGGGCTTTTTTTGATTATTTTTTTCCTTGTTTTACACTTATTTCTTTCGTCTCTCGTCTCTCGTCTCTCGTCTATATTCTATATTTACCCGCGTTCGATCAAAGGGGGCTCTATGCTCAAGTATTACAAAATCGAATCCGGTCGTATCGCGGCAGCTCCGAACGAAGACGCCGCGGACATCGTCATCATGGGCTCCCTCAGCCAGGAACAGCGCAGCGTCCTGGTCAAGGAATACGAGATTACCGAGCATACCATCGCCTCCGCATTCGACTCCGACGAGCTTTCCCGTATCGAGTACGACGACGACTTCACCACGATAGTGTTCAAGAAGCCCAAGAACTATTCCGCCGAGGACAATTTCCAGTTCCGCGTGGAATCTTTCGGCATCTTCATTTTCAAGGACTGGGTGCTCCTGCTGGCGGACTCCGAAATCCCGGTGATGGACGAGAAGAGGTTCTCGAAAATCGACAGCCTGAACACGTTCGTGCTGCGCGTATTGAGCTATGCCATCGCGCACTTCAACGAGCACTTGAAGATTATCAACCGCATCAACGATGACTTGGAACAGCGCCTCAACACGTCGATGGAAAACAAGTACCTGCTTTCCATGTTCAGCCTGAACAAGGGCTTGATTTACTACGTGAGCGCACTCAACAGTAACGACACTCTGCTCCGCAAGCTGCAGCTGGGCCGCAGCCTCAACTGGACCGAGGCCGAACGGGAACTGCTGGAAGACATCCAGATTGAGAACGGGCAGAGCCTGCAACAGGCGAATATATACGCGAACATTTTGACGTCCATGATGGATGCGCGCGCAAGCGTCATCAACAACAACGTGAACCAGTTGATGAAGAACTTGACCATCGTGACGATTTCGATTTCGCTCCCGACGTTCTTCGCGAGTTTGTTCGGCATGAACGTGAAGCTGCCCTTCGGCATGAACGGCGACGCGCTCACCGGTTCGGGCATGGCCTTCTGGGGCATCATCGCGGTCTGTATTCTGTCGGTGGTGGCGTTCCTGAGCATCTGGATGCGCAGGAAATAAATCCCTTATTTACTAATTACCGCGGTCGCTCATGCTTGCAAACATGGCGACAATCTCATCGGTAAACTTGTTGTTCGGGAACTTTTCCGCAATCTGCAAAGCCTGTTCCAGGTGTTCCTGGGCTTCGGCCTTCGCCTTGTCAAAGCTCTTCTTGGCATGCAGGCGTTCCAGGATCTTCTCGGCCACGCCAGCCTCGGACGCCTTCTTGATAAAGCCTTCCATTTCGGTGCGTTCTTCCGCCGAGCAGTCCTCGAAGTAGTACAGCAGCGGCAGCGTTATAAGCCCGTTCGAGAGGTCGGTGAACTTCGCCTTGTCCAAATCCTTCGAGCCGAAGCCGTAGTCCAGCAGGTCGTCGATAATCTGGAAGGCCAACCCGAAGTGCGCGCCCATCTTGGCGCATTCATCCACGAGAGGCCCGTCAAAGCCCGCCATAATGCCGCCAATGCGCGAAGCCGCCTCGATAAGGGCTGCCGTCTTGCGGTTGATAATCTCGTTGTACATGGCCCTGGAGAGCGTCATTTCGCCGCAGTGGTCCAGTTCCATGATTTCGCCCACAATGAGCATGTCCGCCGCGTCAGAGATGATGACAGGGATGTTCCTCGCCTCTTCGTCTATCACGCAGCGCATGGACTGCGAAAGCACGTAGTCGCCCACGAGCACGGCCACCTGGGTACCCCATTCCTTGTGCGCGGTAAGCTTGCCGCGGCGCAGTTCGGTACCGTCGATGATGTCGTCGTGCACGAGGCTCGCGAGGTGCAGCAGTTCCACGCTGGCGCAGGCATGGGCAACGCGGTCCAGGTCGGGAGCCTTCTCGCCGCAGTTGGCGATAAGGCACAACAGAGTCGAGCGGATGCGCTTGCCCTTGCGGCCGAACAGCGAAACAAGGCGTTCGGAAATGCCCGCAGGTGCGGACTCGGCCACATGCATAATCACCTGTTCGGTGTGCTCCAGCGACTCACGGACTAGTTCGCGGGCCTGGCCAAGCACTACCTGGAAATCGGCTTTAGAAGGGCTCATTGCTAGATGTCCAAATCCTTCAGGACCTTGTAAGCGTTCGTCTCGATGAACTTGCGGCGCGGTTCCACGTCTTCGCCCATGAGCATGCT
>CADBLC010000124.1 GCA_902795385.1 Fibrobacter succinogenes
CGTTGCCGCGTACTCCGACGTTGTCCCGACACCCATAGTGTGCGCCATCTCGTGCATGGCCGTGGGCACCACCATATAACTGCGGTTTTCGCCAAACCGGAGGTCGCCGTTGCTGCTGGCCTCGGCCGTGGGCACGCACGATGCGTAGTAGACGTTAATAAACTTCGAAAGGTTCGAGTAGGTGTTGTAGAGCTTGACCGCCGAATCCATCACGGCCGTAATGCGCTTGTAGGCGTCCTGCTCGTCGGCAGTCGGGTTCGCGGACTTGTGGAGCGTGTAGGTGACCTCGGCATGCGAAAATACTGCCATAAAGGCAAGGACAGACACCGCTAAAAAGCTTCTTTTGAAAAACATGGAAACTCCTTAAAACCAGACACCTCTTTTTAATATACATTCCCGCCGCTAGTCCCGCAAGTAAAATCCGTAAAATCGGACAGACATGCGCAGAACGGCGACGAAATTGGTGGACAAAACAGGGTGAAAATGCTATCTTTAGCCCCGTAACTTTTAACCGGCGATGCAAGTCGCCAAAGAATCAAGAGGTAAAACAAATGGCAGTTTCTTACAAGGAACTCGGCCTGGTGAACACCAGGGAAATGTTTGCAAAGGCTGTTAAGGGTGGCTACGCCATCCCGGCTTTCAACTTCAACACCATGGAACAGATGCAGGCCATCGTGCAGGCTGCTGTCAAGCAGAAGTCTCCGGTGATCATGCAGGTCTCTAAGGGTGCCCGCAACTACGCCAACGGCACCATCCTCCGCTACATGGCCCAGGGTGCTGTTGAATACGCCAAGGAACTCGGCTGCGCCAATCCGCAGATCGTGCTCCACCTCGACCACGGTGACTCTTTCGAACTCTGCAAGGACTGCATCGACAACGGTTTCTCTTCCGTGATGATCGACGGTTCCGCTCTTCCGTACGAAGACAACATCGCCCTCACCAAGAAGGTTGTTGAATACGCTCACCAGCACGACGTGACCGTCGAAGCTGAACTCGGCGTGCTCGCCGGTGTGGAAGACGAAGTTCAGGCTGAAGAATCCCACTACACCAAGCCGGAAGAAGTGATCGACTTCGCTACCCGTACGGGCTGCGACTCCCTCGCTATCTCCATCGGTACCAGCCACGGTGCTTACAAGTTCAAGCCGGAACAGTGCACTCGCGACCCGAAGACTGGCAAGCTCGTTCCGCCTCCCCTGGCATTCGACGTGCTCCACGCCATCGAAAAGAAGCTCCCGGGCTTCCCGATCGTTCTCCACGGTTCTTCTTCTGTTCCGCAGGACGAAGTGGACACCATCAACGCCCACGGTGGTAAGCTCCCGGATGCCGTCGGTATTCCGGAAGAACAGCTCCGCGAAGCTTCCAAGTCCGCTGTCTGCAAGATCAACATCGACTCTGACAGCCGTCTCGCCATGACTGCCGCTATCCGTAAGTATTTCGACGAACATCCGGAACACTTCGACCCGCGCCAGTACCTCAAGCCGGCTCGCGAAAACATGCAGAAGATGTACGAACACAAGATCGTTTGACGTTCTTGGTTCTAACAACAAACTGTAATGTTTGATTTGTCATCCTGGAGGTCGCGCAGCGACCGATAGGATCCAAGCCAAAAGCTTAAAAGACCGTGCGGGTAAAACCGCGCGGTTTTTCTTTTTTTACCTTTCCGGCTGATTTATTTTTATAGATTCACTTATATGAGCAAGCTTCAAAAATACAATCGAATTGCGTTTGCAATTATTTCAGTCCCCACCTTCATCACCATGTGCATCTTTGCTTTCATCAATTATTTCAGTCCCCACCTTCATCACCATGTGCATCTTTGCTTTCATGATGGTTTGTCAAGTGCTACCGGAAAGGCATGCGAAATACGATCAAAACAACGGAGTCATATCGCAAGACAAAGCGGCAAAAAACGCTAAGGAAAAAGAATATAACCAATACATTTCGTACAAGAATATGTACGTATTGGACAATGAATCGCAGGAATTCGTCATTCCTGTAATTGCAAGGACTATGGAAAAGCCGGAACCTTACACGGAACGATTCAGATTGAACGAAGGCGTAGTTAATGAAGTGGTTTTTGACGACAGTGACAATTCGTCAAGTTTCTCGATAGACGGAGAAAATAAACCGGAAAAGAAACCAGATACAACGTATCTCAAAGTGTTTAGCAATGAATTGTTTGTAAATCTCGTTTACGAAAAATCCATAGAGAAAATTCACAAAACATTGATAAACGAAAGATTTACCGGTTGGGAACTCAACTATATTCGAATTGGGAAAAAGCGCTATCTAGCATATATCGGGACAAGGGTTGATTCAAATGAAGACGGCTTCCTGAACTATGACGACAACAGTGATTTTTACCTCTATGACATCGATTCTCAGGAAACAAAAGTCGTCAAAATTCCTGACATGAAGATAAAACACTATTATCTGATAAGGAACAATCCAATCCTGATTTTTGAAGTCATGAACTTAAAAAGCCCCAAATCTCATAAATACGAAAAGTTTTTCTACCGCTACAACATCAATACAGGCAAGCTCGAAGACATCATTCCCGAAGAAGAAAAACAACTGCACTTAAAGCTTATAATGCAGTAAAGGATCCTCCATCATCAATTATCAATCATCAATTATGTACTGCCCTCACTGCCATTCCGAAATCAAAGACAACGCCACGTTCTGCCCGCATTGCGGGAGCGACGCCAACACCGGCTGGAAAGAAGGCGCAGAATTTACCGACCTCGAAACGCCCGACTACGATGAAATTTTGGAGAATGAATTCGGGGACGACCCGAACAGCCCTTACGCCAAAAAGAAAAAGGCGAACCCGCTCGCCATAGCGGCCGCCGTCATCGTCGCCCTCGCGTTTATCGCCGCGATGGTGTTCTAAGAAGAACAAGTGCTGTTATATAACCGGATGGATCCTCCTTCGGAGGATGACTAAATCAAAGCGTCTTTTCGAGTTCCTTGATGGTCTTTTCGGCTTCGCCGAAATCGTAATCGTCCACCTGGTCCTTGAGCTGGTTGATAAGCTCTTCCTGGTTCTTCGCAAATACAATCCTTTCGAGCCCGTCGATAATGCGCTTGCACTGCGTCGAGGAACAGGATTCCACGGCGGCATGGAGGTCTACCAGAGCTTTTTTCAACTTTTCGTTCGCCTGCGGGTCGTCCTTCTTCTCGATATGCGTCGACTGCTCCGATGCAATCCCGTTCAGCGCGACACTCAGGTCTCCAATCAGTTCTTGCAAGGCCTTCTCGAACAAATTATATTCGGCAAAGTCAGGATTCTTCTGCGATAGCGAATTCTCCACCTTGGCGGCCAGTTCCTGCACATGGTTCGAACCGATGGTTCCGCAGAGTCCCTTGATGGTATGCGTGACGCGCGTGGCGTCTTCGTACTTGGCGCGTTCTATAAGCTTGCGCAGCTCGAGCGAATTGCTGCCGTAATCCGCGACGAATCCCTGAAGAATCTTGAGATAAAGCGTACGGTTGCTGTTCGCATGGTACAGGCCAGCTCTTGCATCCAGGTTGCGTACGTCGGAGAACTGCGCGATGAATTCGGCATCATCCGAAGCCAGTTGCGAATTGGTGGTCGAAATAATCGTACGGTTCTGGATTTCGGGCCCTTCGGCCGCCACGTCCAGGTAATGACTCAGCACCTCGTACAAAAGCGACGGGTCGATGGGTTTCACAACATAGTCGTTCATTCCCGCATCAAAGCATTCTTCCTTGTCCTTTTGGAAGGCGCGGGCGCTCATGGCGATAATGGGGACTTTCTTGAAGAAGTCGTCTTCTTTGCCACGTATGGCCTTCGTTGCGGTGAGGCCGTCCATCACGGGCATCTGCAAGTCCATCAACACCAGGTTGAACGAATTCTTTTCCAGCAAATCCAAGGCTTCCTGGCCGTTGTTCGCAATCATCGCCGTAAGCCCCACGCTATCGAGCAGTGAAACGGCCAGTTCCTGATTCATCTGGTTGTCTTCAACAAGCAATATCTTGGCAGGCTTGAAGTAAATCTTCCTCTTTTCCTTCTTCACGGTCTTCTTGTACGTGAGCGGAGCGCCGGTGGCTTCTTGGAGCGCGCTGAGAAGGGAACTGATTTGTACGGGTTTCGAGATACAGCTGTTGAACCCGAGCGCCACGGCTTCGCTCTGTTCGGATTCCTCGAAATGCAGCGGATGCATGAGCACCTTGGGCACGCCTTTCATGGATTCGGGAAGGCCCTTCGCAAAGCCGAAACCGTTCTCGAATCCCATCTTGTAGTCCACGACAAAGATATCGTACGGTGGTTCGCCGGCCTCCTCGTGAGACTGGATGAGGTCGAACGCTTCGGACGCCGAGGCCGCTTCCTCGATGACGCAGCCGAGTTTCGAGAGCATGTGGCGCAGCACGTCGCGGAGGTTCGCGCAGTCGTCCACAAGCAGTATGTTCTTGCCCTTGAAATCGGTGACGCTCTTCCACTTGGGGGCACCCGCTTTGGGCGCGATGGGAAGCGTGATGGTAAAGAAGAACCGTGAACCGACTCCGGACTGGCTTTCCACCTGCATTTGCCCGCCCATGAGTTCCACGAGCGACTTGGAAATCACGAGGCCGAGTCCTGTACCGCCGTACTTGCGCGTGGTAGAGCCATCCGCCTGCGTGAAGGCGTTGAATAGCCTGCCCAGCTGCTCGGGCGTCATGCCAATGCCGGTATCCTTGACGCTGAACGCGACTCGCACATTCTTGTCCGTCGCCTGTTCCAGTTCTACGCGCAGGGTGATGTCGCCCTTCTCGGTAAATTTCGTAGCATTGTTGATGAGGTTCGTGAAAATCTGCGAGAGCCTGAGCGGGTCGCCCATCAACACTTCCGGAATATCCGGGTCGATGTCGACGATGAGTTCGATATTCTTGCCCGCGATACGGACCTCGGCAAGGGCAGCCACCTCGTTGATGATATCTTGCAGCGAGAACTGCGTCACCTCGAGTTCCTGCTTCTTCGCCTCGATCTTGGAGAAGTCCAGAATGTTGTTGATGATGCCGAGCAGCGACTTGGCTGCATGGCCGATGCGGTCGACAAAGTTGCGCTGGCGTTCCGTAAGGTCGGTTTCGGCAATCAGGTGCGCCATGCCGATAATTGCGTTCATCGGCGTGCGGATTTCGTGACTCATGTTCGCGAGGAACTCGCTCTTGGCCGCGGTCGCACGTTCTGCGATTTCGCGGGCGGTAACCACCTCGCTGATGTCGATCATCGAAAGCATGTAGCCCACGATGGACTCCTGCACCTTGAGAGGCACGGCCTCGCCACGGAACCAGATGTCGTTGCCGCTCGTCTGGTTCTTGAGCATGAATGAATCCTTCCAGCTTTCGCCGTTCTGGAACATCGCGTTGATGGCGTTCTGGAGGTTCTCGGGAACAAGAGTGTTATTGAAGTCATCGACCGAGAGGCCAATCAGGTCACTCCATTCCCTGCCGAATATCTCGGCGAACTGCTTGGACATGTACTTGATTCTGCGGTTGCGGTCGAAAATGATAACTAGGGATCTGTCGGCAGAGAGCATGATGGTGTCGAGGATGGTATCCTTCTGGATGCCGCTCGTCTCGTCGGTAATCATGAAGAGGTAGCGGATGCTGCCATCGTCTTCCACGAGCAACTGGAAGAATATGCTCCACCATACTTCTTCCCCATTCGAGTTCTTGACCATCACCATTGTCTTGCGTTCGCTCGGGTGCAAGTCACCGCCCATCGCTACGCGGTGTGCGAACTTCTTGAACTGCTCCGATGGGATAAACTTCCACAGGATTTCGCCCTTGATATCTTCGCCGTTATTTAAGAAGTCAATGACGTTAGCGCTCGCGTGCAATATGTCGAACGTGTCGTTCGTCAAAATCAGCGAGAAGTTCGGGCTCATGAGCAAGGTATCGAACAGCGTACTGGAACTCACGCTCTCGTTCAGGTCTTTCTCGATAAAGTACTTGAACAAAAAGTGTGCCATGATTCCGGCCAAAAGCATCAGCAGCAACACGGCGACTATCACGAGCAGCATCACGCCGAGAAGGTCTTCCTTGAACTTCGCAACCACCTTGTTCTGCTGTATAATATGGACCACGTAGAACGGTGACTTCTTCATCGGGGTCACCATGAACACGAAACTCTGCCTGTGGTTGTTGGATTTTTCGAAACGCAATACCTTGCCGTACATGAGCGAGTCGACATTGAAGTCGTCCGAAATCATCGACAGAAGGGAGGAAAGGCTGTCCTGGTCCATCTTGCCGAGGCTAGTCTCGTACGGGTAGAACGTAAAGATGTTGTCGCTCCCGCTTTCTATCATGAGCGTAATGCCGCCCTCGTTCTTGGCGGCCGTCCCGAGCGACTGGCGTACTTTCAGCAGGTCGACATCTTCGGCAATAACGCCCTTGACCTGTTGGTTCTTGTTGAAAATCGGATACGAGAGCGACATCACGATTTTCTTGCTCTTGGACTTCAGGTAGGGGCCGGTAATGGCAAGCCCCATGTTGCGGGAGGCTTCGAGGTACCATCCCTTGGTCCTGAATTCCGAAGACGACTGGTCGAGCATATCGCCGCGCGCACTGAAATAGTCACCGTCGGAATAGCCGTAATACACGTCCACGACGTCTTCACGGCCCTGCATGAACTTGACGAGCTGCAGGCGGTTGCTCTGCTTGTTGACAAAGGAATGTTTCTTGGGAAGCTTGAGAAAGTCCTCTTCCAGCTTGTGCAGGTAGGCTTCGCACTCTTCCACCGACTTGATGACGTTTGCCTCGGTACTGCTGTATGCCGTAGAGATGAGGGATGAACGCAGGTAGAAGAAAAAGACAAAAACCAGGGCGACGGTCACCAGCAGAACCGGTACCGTATAGACAAAAGAAATGCGCCAGCTCAACTGGCGTCGTTTTGCATTCGCCGGGTTATGGGTCAAGTTCCAGTATCCTTGAATTGTTCGTAGATGTCAGGTAGAGAATCAGCAATCTTGAGGAACGCGTCAACTACATCGGGGTCAAACTGGGTGCCCCTGCCTTTCACAATCTCGCGGACAGCGACATCGTGCGGGTACGGGTCTTTGTAGGGGCGTTGAGCCCGTTCGGGTAACCCTGCCCATCCCAGCGTTCATGGTGGGCCAGGGCCATGTCGGCCGCGATACGCACCATCGGGCTTCCACCGAGTTCCTTGGTCGCGCCAAGCAAGACGTTGTAACCCATCTGCGGGTGCATCATCATCACCTTGCGCTCGTCGTCGTTCAGGCGACCGGGTTTACGAAGGATTTCATCCTGGATGCCCACCTTCCCAATATCGTGGAGCGGCGCCGCGGTCGCATAGTAGTCCACATACTCGTTCGAGATGATGTAATCCGAGAACTTGCCCTCGTTCAGGAGCGCCTGGGCAAGCCGCTGCACAATGAGCTGTGTCCTGCGGATATGCTCGCCCGTTTCGGGATCGCGGTATTCGGCAAGCGCACCGAGGCTCGTGAGCAGGACCTTCAACGTCTTGCGCAGGTCTTCGGTCTTCTCGGCAACGAGCTCGTGGAGGTGGTCGCGCTGGCGCTTGTATTCAAGCTGGTTCTTGATTCGCAGCAAAATCAGTTCAGGCAAGAAAGGCTTCGCGATGTAGTCCACCGCACCGAGGTCGAGGCCCTGCCTCTCGCTCTGCGAATCCGACTTCGCGGTAAGGAAAAATACGGGAATGTCCTTGATGGCGGGATTCATCCTTATTTGCCGGAGAGTCTCGTAGCCGTCCATTTCCGGCATCATCACGTCGAGCAGGATAAGGTCCGGATGAACTTTTTCTGCCAAAAAAAGTGCTTTTTTGCCATTCATGGCGACAATGACATCATAATGGGCCGACAAAATGCCTTCCAATACCTCGATATTCGTCTTGGTATCGTCAACAACTAAAATCTTTGCGCGGATGGGCCGACAAAATGCCTTCCAATACCTCGATATTCGTCTTGGTATCGTCAACAACTAAAATCTTTGCGCGGATAGCTTCCATATTGCCTAATATATGTTCAAAAAATGAAATGGAACACCTTGTTTTATTCCAAATTGGAAGAATGTGATGTAGAAAACATATATTATATTATGGAATAGAAAAAAATGGGAGTCTTGGACGTGGTAAGAAAAATGTATATACGTAAAAAAACGCTCGTGACGGCTGGCGTGCTTTTGGCGTGCGCCTCCCCCTTTGCCCAGGAAGATGTTGTCGCCCCATTCTGGCGTGCCGTCGACAGCGTAAGCATGAGTTTGGGCAACGCGGCCAACGACCTGTATACCGACCTTACCCTCCTCGATACGATTAAAATCGCTGGAGAGACCTTCCCCGTCACCTGGAAAAGCGGCGACACGCTCTTTCTTTCCCATGACGGGCGCATCAACGGAAGATTCGTAGGCGAAAACAAGCAAGTGACCCTCACGGCGACCGTCCACGATGGCCTGAGGTCAAAGACGCAGGATGTTCCGCTAAAGGTCTCCATCCACGGGTACGAACCGTATTCGAACTACCTTTTTGCGTATTTCCCGGCCAATAACAACGAAAACATCTACTACGCACTCAGCAACGACGGCTACAACTTTACTGCCATGAACAATGGGAACCGCGTAGTAGCGGCCGATACCGTGAGCGTCAAGAAGGGACTCCGCGACCCGCACGTGCTGCGCGCGCCCGACGGCTGGTTCTACATGGTAAATACCGACATGAAGAGTGCCGAAGGATGGGCAAGCAACCGCGGCATGGTGCTCATGCGCTCCCGCGACCTTATCAACTGGGAACACAGCACCGTACACTTCCCCGACAAGTACAAGGGCAAGAATTTTGCGAACGTGACCCGCGTGTGGGCCCCCGAGACGTTCTGGGACGACACCTACGACAACGGCGACGGCACCAAGGGCCGCCCGCTCGTTTATTTTTCGCTGCTGACTAACGACGGGACCATCTCCTACGATAAGGTATTTTACGCCTACGCGAACAAGGACTTTACCGACCTGGAGGGCGACCCGACGCACTTCTTTGACCGCGGCAAGTCGACCATCGACATGGACATCGTCTATAACCCTATCGACAAGAAGTACCACGCCTTCTACAAGAACGAAGGCGACGGCGGCATCTGCAAGGTGACCGCGAGTTCGCTCATGCCCAAGAGCGGTGCTACCTCGGGCTCGCAGTGGAGCAAGCCGAGCAAGGCCTTGCAGCAGACTACCGAGGCCGTGGAAGGTGCCGGCGTGTTCAAGCTCATCAACCAGAACGTCTGGGTGCTGATGTACGACTGCTACAACAACGGAGTCCTCCCCATTACCGCCGAAGAGACGGCCAAGCTCATGAAGGCTTTCCCCACCAAGGATTTCGAGCCGCGCGTCATCGACATTCCCGATTCCATCGGCGTGTGCGACGGCAAGAAGGTCGTGGCCCCCTGCAGCGGCACTAAAATCATCCCCTACGTGAAAATTGGCGACGGCGAATGGAACGAAACAACCGACCTGGAGGTCGCGAAAGGCGCAAGCGTAACAATCGGCCCGCACCCGTGGGACGGCAAGGTCTGGAACATCGAGGGCCCGGACGGATTCAAGTCCACCGAACGCGAGAACACGCTCAAGAATGTCGACGGAGACAACAGCGGTTACTACACCATCACATACACGAACGAGACCGGATGCAAGAGCCAGGTCAGGATCAAGATGGTCGTGGACGATCCGGACAAGCCCTACAAGGAACCGGATACGACCTCCATCGATACGGGAAAGACCTCCATCGCGAAGGATTTCCGCAACTACGGCAAATCCCTGCGCCTGAACCGCAAACCGGTCTATTTCGACCTGCTCGGCAACAGGCTTCCCGGGAAACCAAGAAACGCGGTCTATATAGAGCGATAGATTACATCGCCCGACTTAATTTGATAAATGCATTTACCGGGTCGGCGTAATTCCAGATGCCGCCCAGCACCGAGACTCCCTGCACGGGGAGTTTCTTTATTTCGTCCAGAGTTTCGTGGTCAATGCATTTCCCGCAGAGATTGCGCTTAATTTGTGTGAAACCATGGCTGTCCCGTGGAATTTCACCGGTTCAAAGACGGATTGGGGCTGGAAAACGGGCCCAACGAGCGCCCCGGCCACCCATTCCGGGAGTTTTTCAAGCTGTTCCAGGTCGCGGCAAAGGGCAACGCAGTTCACACGCTTCCAGCTTTCGGGCACCTCCCCCAGCAAAGAGCCTGCCTCGGCAACGCACCCGCGCACATCCAGGCGTTCCGCCAAATCGGGAGTCCCGCGCACCCAGATGCGGTCGCGGCATTCCATCGGGAGTGCCATGAGCCACCGCTCGTAATCGCTTTCCGTCGCGCAGGGAGCGCCGCCACGGCCCCGCTTCGAGAGTATCAGTCGCGTAAGCCCGCGGCTGAACATCTGTTCGATGTCGTCGAATTCCGAGGCAAAATCGTCGGGAGATGTCGTAACCCAGAGGCGCATGTCCGAAATATAGTTTGTGTATCAAACCGCCACGTCATAATCGAGGCAAAGCGATGGAAATCAAGATTCTCCCTCAGCCAGACGATGTCACGTGCGGACCGACCAGCCTACACGCGGTATATTCGCATCTCGGCTACAAGATACCCCTCAAAAAACTCATCTCCGAAATCGAGTTCCTGGAAGAAGGCGGCACGCTCGGCGTGTTCCTCGGCATCGACGCGCTCAAGCGCGGCTTCAAGGCGACCATCTATTCGTACAACCTGAAAATTTTCGACCCCACCTGGAGCAAACTCAAGATGCCCGAGCTCCGCGAAAAGCTCGTGCAGCTCCACAAGGCGAAGCATGCGCCCAAGCTCAAGAAGGCGATTGACGCCTATATCCGGTTCATCGACCTGGGCGGTACGGTGGCGACGGCCGATTTACGGGCTAGCATGTTCGAAAGCTACTTCAAGCGCGACATCCCGGTCCTTTGCGGCCTGAGCGCCACGTACCTCTACCGCAGCCCCCGAGAGTACACCAACGAAAACGACCAGTCCGTCTTCGACGATATCCACGGCGATCCGATGGGCCATTTCGTGGTGCTGTACGGCCTCGACGAGAAAAAGCAGTTCATGGTCGCCGACCCCGACGGCACCAACCCCATGGCGAACGGGCCCTACTACAAGGTCGACAAGTTCCGGCTTATCCACAGCATCCTGCTCGGGGTCATGACCTACGACGGGAACATCCTCGTCATCGAAAAGAAGTAGACCCCATGCGCAAGGACGCCCCCGCCCTGATGATCACCTGCGAGCACGCGAGCAATGCCGTGCCGGGGTTTGTCGTGCGGGCGTTCAAGGCGGCAGGGCTCGCGGGCATCCCGGA
>CADBLC010000125.1 GCA_902795385.1 Fibrobacter succinogenes
ATCTCCGCATTCGGCATCTACAGCCTCGTCAAGTACAACAAGGTCGACGAAAACACGCTCGACTAGTTCCGAACGTTTATCTGGACTTTACCGCAGTGGATTCGCTGCGGTATTTTTATATTTAAAGGCATGAATTTTCTAAGTAAGAAATCCGTATTCTTCGCCGTCATGTCCATCGTATTCATGGCGCTTCTGTTAATCATCTTCCGCGACTTTGCATTTGACTCCAGCAAGTTGATGCTCAACAGCGACCAGCTGAACGGTATCGGAAGCCGCATCTTGCGAGCCCAGGACGTCGTGATGACGGAATGGGACGACAGTCGCCTCGGCGGCGTCCCAACTATCGACGCCTTATTTGCCGACGCTTACCACCCGCTGGTCTCCGTCCAGTTCCTCACCGACCCGGCCCGTGCCGTAGGCATCAAGTTCATCTTGACGATATGGGTCGCCTTCATGAGCGCGATGCTCCTGGCTTGGAACCTTACCGGGAACCGTTGGTGGGCTGCCCTGCTCGGATTCCTCTACGCTTTCTCCCCCGAATACTTCACCTACATTTACGGCGGACACGACGGAAAGATGATGGTGTTCGCCATCGCGCCGCTCGCCCTGCTCGCCATCCGCAAGGTCGTACGCGAAGCAAGCTTCCCCTACATGGTCGTTCTCGCGCTCAGCATTGCCTGGATGATTCTCGGAAGCCACCTGCAACTCACCTACCTATTCCTTTGGGGTGCCGGATTCTACACCCTCTACGAAATTGCTTTCCACTGCGACGGGCTCAAGACTCGCGGCAAGCGAATTGGCCTCGCCGCTGCGGGCCTCGCATTCGGGCTCGCCCTCAGCTGTTTCCAGGTTATCCCGCCCTACCTGTACACCACAACGCAATCCGTTCGCGGTGAAGGCGGCCACACTAATTACGGTCACGCCACCAGCTGGTGCCTGCACCAGGAAGAAATGATGCAGATGCTCCTCCCCGGATTCATCGGCGTTGACGTGTACGAACAGGACGAAAAGACAGGCAACCTCAACGGAAGTTCCTTCGTCAACATCGACATGCAGGAATACCGCACCATGAAGGAATCTGGCGCACAAGGAAGCCCGTTCTACTGGGGACACAACAGCTTCAAGCTTGACCACAACAACGCGGGCGCTTTGCTCACGTTCCTCGGCTTCCTCTGCCTGTTCCTCCCGGGCAAGCGCCGCTGGGCTTGTTTCTGGGCGCTGGGCGCCATCGTCGCGCTCAGCTACGGCATGGGTGTCCATTCGCCGCTGTTCAAGCTGTGGTACAACTTTCTCCCCGGCGCAAAGAATTTCCGCGCACCGGGCATGTCCATGTTCTGGCTGCCCCTGCTGCTCGTCATGATGGCGGCCCCCGTCGTCAAGTCGCTTGCCGGCAACGGCGAAAACGCGGTCAAGGAGTTCCGTGCCTTGGTGCATGGCGCCTTCATGTTCGCCATCCTGTTGCTGATCGGCGTCATCGCGCGATACAACTGGACGCTGTTCACGGGAGCCTTCGGCCTCGTGGTCACCGTGATCTACGCCGTTGCATGCCTCGGCATCATGAGCGTCGACGACCAGGATAAACCGCTGAACGCCACGAACTTCATCGAAGCCCTCAAGCACAAGCTTCCCGGCACATCGCGAGGCGTACAGGCGGGGGTTCTCTTTAGCGCCATATTCATCGGGCTTTTCCTGATGAGCGGGCAGAACCTGCTGAGCGACCCTGTCGCGGCACCCTACTTCAAGCCGCTCGATACCGCTACCATGAACGCAACCGCCGGCAAGGTCATCCCCGGATTCGTCCTGATTCTTGCAATCATGGCTGCCACGTTTGCCGTTTTCAAGTGGAAGGGAGCCATTCCCGCCAAGGTGGGCATCCTCGCCCTTGCTGCAGGCATCGAGCTGTTCTTCATCGACGGGATATTCATCCAGAACGTCGCCGAAGCCGAATACATCCAGCCGACCAATCCCGTTGTTGCGGCCATCAAGGCTCCCTACAAGAGCGATTCCCTCAACACACCGCGAGTGCTTTCGCTTTCCAGGAACAAGGCGCTGGGCTCCAACGCCTTCCCGCAATACCACATGCGCAATGCCGACGGCTTCCACGACAACGAACTGGCAAGCTACCGCGAATTCCGCGGCGGACAGCAGAACGCGAACTACCTGATGAACATCAACGATCCCGAAGCGGCACATCCGTTCCTCGACCTCATGAACATCGGAGCCATCATCTTCGACAGCCGTCAGGGAACTACGTACATGCCTATCCAGACTGCGATGGGCGAAGCCTACCTGTATGGCGAAGCGGTCGTAATGGACGATGCCGAAGCCATCAAGACGCTCCAGACGCAGGCGGCTATCCGCAAGCCTAAGGCTATCGAACCTGTTGCCAAACCTGCCGCCGAAAACGCTGCGGATACATCCGCAAATGCCGCCGATTCGTCGGCCGCCACGGCAGACAGCGCCACCGCGGCAAATAACGCCGCTGTCGCACAGGCTCCCGCCGCGCCTGAATACGCCGACGAGCCGGGCAAGTTCTTCTACCGCGAAAAGGTCATCCTTTCCGAAGCCCCGTCCTTCGACGGCAAGGGAAGCGTCGCCGCCGAAGGTCCCATCCAGGGATTCGCGAAGCTTGTCGCAAGTCCCAAGATGGACACGCAAGTATTCCAGGTCGAAAGCGACCGGGCCGGCTTCATGGTCGTCGCGGGCAACTACCATCCGTACTGGACCGCGACCGTCAACGGCGCTCCCGCGAAGGTCTACAAGGCATTCGGTACGCTCCGCGCCGTCGAGATTCCCAAGGGCAAATCCGAAGTCCGCATGGAATACAGGAGCGCTCCGCTCCACGCCTGTGCGAAGGTCTCGCTCATCGCGGTCATCCTGCTGATTGCAATTGCCGCGGTTGTACTGGTTCGCAATCGCAAGGCATAACAAGCAAGGCAAGTACCGCGGCAATCAGTTCCGCGGCATCAATGAACCACAGCGTACAAACGAAAAGCCCTCCTTTACGGAGGGCTTTCGCTTTATTGAAATTTTGAATCGCGATTACTTCATTCCGTCAACAACGATATCCGTAATCATGTTGGCAAAGTCCTTCGCGAGGTCAGCATCGCGGGCTTCCTTTTTCAGCGGAATGCCTTCAGCCTTCTTCATCGCGAGAATCAATTCTTCGATGCAGTAATCGTCGTAGTTCACGTCTTTCCAGTAATCCTCGAAGCGGAACGTTTCGCTGGCATTCTTGTCGTCTTGCCAATCGGCGTAGGCCGCCTTGCAGTCGGATTCGCTGTAAGCATAGCGGAGATTGAAATCGATCTTGCATTCCTTCTTGTCGTAAACGACCTTGAGCGTTCCGGAATGTGGAGTGAAGTCGCTAACCGTGACACTGACAAGGCCGTCGTAAAGCGTAATCTGGTCGCAGTCCACGGCACGGATGTTACGGAGCATTTCCGTCTCGTCGAGAGTGTCGCTCGGCGCCCTGAAGCGCATGTAGAACGAAGTCAGCACGGAGTCGGCTTCTTCAAGCGCATCGTAGCCCTTGCGGAACGAGGCGAAGAAATCCTTCAAGAAGCAGTTTCCGTCAAAGCGGAATATGCTCTGCATCATATTGTCCGAGGTAAGGCGGTATCCGTCCAAAAAACGCTTGCTAGCGTCTTCGGGCAAGGACCACAAACCCGTCGGGAACTTGGAGCCTTCGAAATCGTACTTGGTGGTTACGCCATTGGCCACCATCGTTATGGTAGACTTGTTGATATAGGCCACAGCGGTATCGGGATCATCTTCGGTAGCCTTCCATACGAGATTACCAAGCGAGCCTTCCTTGCAAACCGGGTCCTTCCTGATAAGCGTAGAATCCTTGGAATTGTAGGAGAACTTCGCCTTGTCCGTAATGATTTCGAAGGGGGCCTTCAGGTCCACAATCTCGGATACGGGTTCCTCGGCGCTGCTGCTGTCATCGCCACAGGCGACAAGCATTCCTGCAGCCGCAAAGGCGAAAGGCATAGAAAGCTTGAAAAGATTTTTCATATCGGCTCCATTTTCTCCTTATTATAGAATTTTTTACCCGTCAAAAAATTTGCCAAAATCGATGTCGCTGACCATCTCCACCACTAGCTCGGGCTTCACGTCGAGTTTTTCCACGTCTTCGCGTTTCGTCTCGCCGCACAGCGGCAGCACAAACCTGCAGCCGGCGCGTTTCGCCAGTTCAAAGTCCGTGTAGAGGCGGTCGCCAACAAAAAGAATTTCCTCAGGCTTGTACTTTTTCAGCAAGTTCGAAAGCATGGCCGGGTTCGGCTTGCCAAAGCTGCGTTCCGGCTCCACGCCGTAAGCTGTCTTGAGCAAGGCCATAAAGCTCCCGATGTCCGGCACGGGGCCGTTTGCGTCGGGGCACACGAAATCCGTGTGCGTCACCCAGAACGGAATCCCGCGCTGCACGCGGAAACTGAGTTCGCACAGTTCGCGGTAATCAAAGCTGTTGTGGTAAGCGACAAGGACGAGTTCAGTATCGGCCACAGAAGGCTGCAAGTTGAGGCTTGGATCCTGGGCCGCAAACCACTCGAACACTTCGGGGTTCGCAAAGAAGTAAACGTTCTTTAAGCCCTTCTCGTGAATCGCATCCAGGGAAAGGTAAAGCGCCGAAATGATGGCGTCGTCACGGAGCGGGAGCCCCATGACCTTAAGGCGGTTCTCGTAAAAGACGGGAGACTTGCTCGTGTTGTTGCTGAGGTAGTAGACCGGAACCCTCTTGGCCACTTCGTTTACGGTTTTTACGGCCTTCGGATACGGACGGCCGCTCAAGTAAAGGGTACCGTCCAAATCAAAAACAACAACTTTTACAGGACAACTCACATGAATGAATATAGCATATTTTTTTATTTTTGAAACATGAAGACTCCCGATAGCCGCTTTTACTGTCCCCTCATTTCCGTCGGCAACATAGAACTCGACGAAACCGAGAGCAGCCACGCCATCCGCGTATGCCGTGCCGCCGCCGAGGACACGTTGCAGCTATGCGACGGCAAGGGGCATTACGCCGATGCCGAAATCGTCACCGCCGACCCGAAAGCCTGCATTGTCCGCGTAGATACCGTAGAAAACGCCCCCATGCCTCGCCCGCTCCTGAACCTCGCCATCGGTTGCCTCAAGGACGACGCACTCGAGGAAGTCGTTTTCCACGCGGCCCAGATGGAAGTCGACAGCATCACCTTCCTGCGCACCGACTTTTCGCAGGAGCCCAAGAACTCCGACCTGCACAAGACCGTCCGCCGTTCGGAACTCAAGAGCCTCGTCAGCCTCAAGCAATCCAAGAAGCCCTGGCTCACACGAATCGA
>CADBLC010000126.1 GCA_902795385.1 Fibrobacter succinogenes
CCCGCAAATATCCACGCCGATGATTTTTCGGTCTTTCGCAATTTCGCTGATAATCGCCTTCATGTGTTCGAGGCTGAGCGAACCCTGGTCCCAGTTGGTGGCCGCATGGGCGTGGGAGAGGGCGTCTTTGTCGATGGAGATATAGAGATTAGACGAGAGACGAGAGACGAGAGACGAGAGAGAGATAATCTCGCTTTCACAAACGAAGGAGACCTTGTCATGGGGAGTGATTTCCTCCGCCAGGTGGTCGGCGACTCCGATAATGACAACGTTGTCTATGAATTTGTTCTCGTCGAGGACCTTCTTGACCCAACCGCCGCAACTGAGAATGTTCCCGAATCGCGGCTCCTGCATGTCGGGGTGGTGGTCGAATATCACCAGCGAAAACGGCTCCTGGACCATGCCGGTCCAGATTTTGCTCATGTAGTGATAATTCCCGTTGTCAAAAAAGTGGATCCCGTGTGCATCCGTGATTCCTGCGTCGGCAATTCCCTTGCGGATGGCCTCGACCGCTTCGTCGTCGCAGTAACAGTCCGTGCCGGGAATACCGGTGCAGTCCATCCACCGAATTTTTGCGCCTTGGTCCGCGGAACCTTGCGCGCATTTACGCAGCCCCTGCATAAAGGGCTCCATGCGAAGAAAAATAAAAAAAGCCCGGTCCCTAAGGACCGAGCCCTTCTCTCTCTTGTGTGAAATTCTACTTGATGGCAATGGCGCGCATCGTAGTGGCAGAACCGCTACGGACGCGGACCATGTAACGGCCGACCGGGAGCGTGGCGAGCGAGAGTTCCCCGCGCACTTGGTCTACGGCGAAAAGCTTGTTTCCCAGGGTGTTGAAAATCTCGACGGTTGCCGCCTGCGGTGCGGAAACGTGGAGAGTCTTGCCGGTGAGCGAAACGTTTAAACCGAATTCAGGTGCCGCGAAGAACGCTGCGGTTCCATGCTGGCCTTCACCCTGCTGACCTTCACCTTGCTGGCCTTGACCCTGCTCGCCGGTGGGGCACTTGGTGTAGCTTTCGGGGTTCGTGGAGAGGTAGCCCTTGACCAGGTTGCCCGAGGTAGTGTACTGCAGCGAAGTCTTGTTCGAACCGCCCTGGAATGCGGCCGTTCCTTCGGAAATATAGGAGGCCGACCAGTTCGCCCACGAAAGCTTGTGCTTGTTCAAATATTCTTGCCAGCTCTGGTTGCGGCCCTGGTTCGGATCTCCTCCGCCATTGGAGTTGGCAGTGCCCCATTCGGAGACGAATACGGAGAGGCCCGCGTTCATAGCTTTCTCTCCCTTGAGTCCTTCGCTTTCGCCACCCCAGTTGTACGTTCCTTCCCAGTTGTGGGAGTTGGCATAGTAGTGCAGCGTGTAGGCGGTGTTGTTCTTGCTGTCGTTCACCTCGTTTCCAATAGCGGCAGACGGATTCTGGTCCCATTCGGGATTGCCCACGAGGATGAGGTTGTCGGAATACTGGCGGATGACCTCGATAACCTGGTTCGCATAGTTCTTCACGTCGCTCCAGGAAATCTTTTCCGGTTCGTTGAACACTTCAAAAATCACGTTGTCGTACTGGCCGTAGGTTTGCGCCATTTCCTTGAAGAAGTTCTTGGCGGCGTCGGTCTGTTGATTGGCCTTGTGTGAATGCCAGTCTATAATCACGTAAATATCGTTCTTGATGGCTGCCTCGACAACCGTTTTCATGAATTGCTTCTGGTTGTTGGGGTCGACGGCGTATCCCTTGAGCTGGATTCCGTTCCATTCGCCCTTCCAGTCCTCGTCGCCGGTCGCCATCGCGGCTCGCACGATTTGGATTTTCATGTCGTTCACCATGGTGGCGATGCCATCTTCGCTCCAGAATTCCAGTGCCTGGGGCATCAGGCTCCAATAGAGGCTCATGCCGCGCACCTGCACCTCGGCGCCGTCCTTTACGCCTTCGCAACTGCCGTAGATTTGCCCCTTGCCGCTGGAGTTCTTGCCGGTCATCAGCTGACCGTACTGGCTCACAGGCCCCACGCGGGTGGGGGTGATGGTTTGTGCTACCGCGAGGGAGGCTCCAAGCGCCATCGCGGAAATAAATGCGGTGAAGGTTACGTTTTTCATCGAAACATCCTCTTTTTTCTAGGAAAATACTTTAAATAGGGTGGTGTACGCCGAAAAATCGCGTTTTTTTTGTTTACGGGCATAAACACCCCGAATTACGCGGAAATCACAAAAAAACGCCCGTTTGACGCCCGTCACTTGACGTGTGTAAATTTTTTCGTATTATTAGGATATGAAGATTTTTGCAAAACTCTCGTTTTTTACCGCATTGTCGGCCATGTCCGTGTTCGCCCAGGGCACGGTCAATTTTCCGTTTCCCCAGATGTCCGACTACGGCGGAAATGCAACGCTTTTGACCGATAAGGCCAAGGCCTCCGAAGATCTCAAGAAGCAGTTCCAGGCATGGATGAGGGACATGTACAACGAGCAGGGCGACATTGCGGGCGTCCGTTCTAATCCGGGGTCCAACGAGTATTTCTCGGAAGGTGTCGGTTACGGCATGCTTTTGATGGTGTACTTTAGTGACAAGACGACAAGCTATCAGAGTCAGTTTGACAAGATCTGGAATTTCTACAAGAAATTTGACGATGGCAATGGCCTCATGCATTGGCAGATAGGCAATTTGAGCGAACCCTGGGGTAAGGGCGCTGCACTTGATGGCGATATCGATGCGGCTGCTGCTCTCGTGATGGCTTACTACCAGTTCGGTGACGAAAAGTACAAGGAAGGTGCGAAAAAGCTTATCCAGGCGATGAAAAAGTCCGAGTTTGAAAGCAATGGCCTGCACTTGCCGGGAGACTCCTGGGGAGAAGGCGGTTTCAATCGCAAGAATCCGGGCTATTTCGATCCTGCCTACATGCCTTTGTTTGCTGCTATTGATGAAGAAAATGCAGACTTCTGGAGCAGTACCGCTTACGATGCCAACATGAAACTTTACGAGTCGAGCTCCAACGAGGTCTCTACCGGCCTGATTGACGACTGGACTGACAAGAACGGCAAGAGTGAAGACGACTATTACAGCTACGATGCTTCTCGAGCCCCGTGGCGTAACGCGAAGGCTGTTTGCTGGCATGGAGACCAGCGTGCGCTCGCCATTGACAAGAAGATGGCGGAATTCGTGTCCAAGGTTTCGGCCGCCGATATGAAGGGCCCGGTGATTCGTTCTTCGGGAAATCTCGGCAATGACCATAACAGCACGTTCGTGACCTCCTTGATGACGGCGCTTATTTCCGATGCCAAGTACCAGTCCAAGCTTGACGAATACTGGGCCGAAGCTGTGAAACTGGGTGACGAGAACTACTTCAACCAGTCGCTCAAGCTTTTGAACGGCCTCCTGGTTTCGGGTAATATGCCGAACCTCATGAATCCTCCTGCCGCTCCGAAGAGCTCCAGCTCCGTCGGGGAGTCGAGTTCCAGCGTTGTGGGGCCCGAAAGCAGCAGCTCCATACTGGCGCTCCACGGTGGGCATGCCGCGCCGGTGCCGGCGTTCTCCGTGCATGGACGTACGCTGCAGGTGAATTATGCCGGATTTGCTCGCATTGACTTGTTCTCGGTGACGGGTGCTGCGGTGAAGACTTTGTGGAAGGGCCACGTAGACGGGACTGTTAGTGTCGGTCTCCAGGGTATTCCGGGCGGTATCTATGTTGTCAGGATGCATACCCAGAACGGCTCGACCATGCAAAAGGTCCGCTTAGAGTAACAATCTTACATGGGCTTGGCCCATTTCGAGGGAAAAATGCACCCGTCATTGGGACGGGTGTATTTTTTTTCGTATTTTTAGGGCATGAATACGATTGTGAAGTTTTCTATCTGTGCCGCACTTGTGGCGGTTTCCGCGTTTGCCCAACAGGGCGCCCCGACGGGTGCCGCTGTGGACCCGACTGCCGACGAGCAGAAGGCTCTCGATGCTCTCAAGGGCAAGCTCGAAGGCGCGATTGTCTGGGCTACGAGCCGCGTAAATTCCCATCACGACATATGGATAATGAATGCCGACGGTACGAACGCGCGTGCGCTTACCAAGGGCGACAACGTGGACTGGTTCCCGAGGATTTCTCCGGATGGCTCCACCGTGCTGTTCAACCGCAGCAAGGGCGGCTGGGTCCCTGAAAACGACGCGAACTACCCCGAAAAGTGGGACTTGTGGATGGTCGACATCTCGGGCGAAAATGCCCGCAAGGTGGTGGACAACGCCACGTGGGGCACCTGGAGGCCCGACGGCAAGTCCATCGTGTTCAGCCGCGCGGGGAAGGTCTTTACGATGGACCTCGCAAGCAAGAAGGAAACGCTCGTGCTTGATGGCGAAAAAGCTTTTAACAAGGCGGGCGTGATTCTGCAGGAACCGAACATGAGCCCCGACGGCAAGCATTTGGCGATTACGCTCCGCGGTTCCATGCGCGAAACGGGCGTTTGGGACCTCGCGAAGAACGCCTGGACCAAGTCCGGCGACGGGTGCCAGATTGACTGGAATTTTGACGGCAGCAAACTCTACCGCGTGAACCCGACGGGTAACGGCGGTACTGCCGCCCCGAGTGAAATCTTGTGGTTCAGTGCCAAGGACGGCAAGCAGGTGGAAAAGGTCGGCTTCTTCGGCATCCCGAAGAACGTGAAGCTGATGGACCTGCCCGGCCGCCGCAGCCACGAATACTTCCCGCGCCTCTCGCCCGACGGCAAGTGGCTTGTGTGGGGCGCGACCGACAAAGGTCACGACCACGACCTCTTTGACTACGAACTCTACATCTGGAAGATTGGCGAGCCGGTGGAAACTGCGACCCGCATTACCTACCATAGCGGCAACGACCGCTGGCCCGACATCTGGTTTGGCAAGCTCCCCGTTAAAGAAACTCCGAAGCCTGTCGCCGAAGCGGCCGCTACTGCCGCTAATGCCGCTGCCGTTGTGCAGGGTGGCGTGAGCGAAGCCAAGATGGACGAACTTATCCAGGCGATTGACCGCCTGACCGAAGCTGTGAAGGGCCTCTCGAAGTAGGATTGCAGGAACATGCTGTACGGAATTTGTTCTGATATTCATGCAAATGCAATCGCATTTGAGGCAGTGCTGACATCCATGAAAGAAAACGGCGTCGAGCGCAGGGTGTGCTTGGGCGACCTGGTGGGTTACGGCGCCGAACCGGATGAGTGCGTGCGCCTTGCCCGTGACAACATGGATATTTGCCTTATCGGCAACCACGACAGCGTGGGAATCAAGTACGAATCGAGTGTTGGCTTTAACCCTTATGCCAAGCAGGCCATCGAGTGGACGCAAAAACACCTGAGTCCTGAATCGACCTCCTATATGAAGTCCCTGCCGTACATTTTCGAGGAAGGCGACATCACGTTTGTGCATGCCTCTCCGCTTTCTCCGGCGGACTGGGTGTATATTACGGATTTGGAAGGGGCGCTCGATGCGTTCGACCATTTTACGGGGCGCTACTGCTTTGTCGGGCATACGCACAGCCCGGTAATTGTCGCTAGCCGCCCGATGGCTATTCCCAAGATTCTTGACGAGTACGAGTACGTGATTGCCGATACGGAACGGCTGCTCGTGAACGTGGGCAGCGTGGGGCAGCCCCGCGACCGCGACCCGCGCGCCTGCTGGTGCCTGCTCGATACCGAGACCAAGTGCGTGCGTATTATCCGCGTGGATTACGATGTTTTCCAGACGCAGGAGAGGATGCGCAAGGCCGGCATGCCGAGTTTCCTCATCGACCGCCTGAGCGTAGGCCGCTAGCCCCATGAAATGGGTAAATGGGTTCTAGCAGTATTCGGTAAGGCTGGCTCGCCGTTTATCGCGGACGAGGTGGACAAGTACGTGAAGCGTTTGCGGGGCGGCATGTTCCCGCTCGAGGTCGTGGAACTCAAGGAATCCAAGCTCGATGACCGTGCGCAGTCGCTGGCACAGGAAGCGTCACTTTTTGACAAGAAATTCCCGAAGTCGGAATACCGCCGTGTCATACTCTCCGAAGAGGGTAAGCTCATGGATACGGTAAAGCTTTCGGATACGCTCCGTGACCGCTTCCCGGGCAATATCGTGTTCCTGATTGGCTCTGCTTACGGTATCGACGAGAACTTGAAAAAGACGGCGGATTTGCTGCTTTCGCTTTCGCCTTTGACGTTTACGCACGACCATGCCCGCGTGATTATGGCAGAACAGCTTTACCGCGTGCAGAACCCATACCATCACAGGTGACCGCACGGGCTAAGTTCGGGTATTGAATTGCTCCGGTTTGCCCGTGCTCTCGCCACCGCTCCAGCTTAACGCATGGAGCTTGTGGCTCACAGGTAGGCGCGAGGCCGTTTGCTTGCAGTCGTCATGGCGGGCCTGACCCGCCATCTAGCATCCATTTTTCTATATTTGGCGGCGTAAAAAACGGGATTCGTTATGAACGCAGAAATCGAGAAACGCCGCACTTTCGCCATCGTCAGCCACCCGGACGCGGGTAAGACCACCATCACCGAAAAATTCCTGTGGTACGGGAACGTGATTCGCGAGGCGGGCCATGTGCGCGCGAAGGCGAACCGCAGCTACACCGTGAGTGACTGGATGAAGATCGAGCAGCAGCGCGGTATTTCTGTTTCGAGTTCCGTGCTGAATTTCCCGTTCGAAGGTTGCATGTTCAACCTTGTCGATACCCCGGGGCACCAGGACTTCTGTGAAGATACTTACCGCGCCCTGACCGCCGTGGATGCGGCCCTCGTGCTTATCGACAGCGTGAACGGCGTGGAAAAGCAGACCATCAAGCTCATGGACGTGTGCCGCATGCGCCACACCCCGATTATCACGTTCATCAACAAGATGGACCTCGACGGTCGCCATGTGCTCGACTTGCTCGACCAGATTGAAAACGTTCTGCATATCAAGACGGCCCCGTTTACGCTCCCGATTGGCGTGGGCAAGCTTTTCAAGGGCGTCTATTCCATCGCCGAGAATACGTTCCACACCTTCAACAAGGAAGAGGGCCATCAGGAAATCATCCAGATGGAAGGCCCGGATGATCCGCGTCTTGTGGAAATGTGCGGCGAGAACTGGGTAAACCAGTTCAAGGAAGAATACGAGATGGTCACCGGCGGCATGGACCCGTTCGACCACGAGAAGTTCCTGAAGGGGGAGATGTGCCCCGTGTTCTTCGGCTCTGCGGTGAACAACTTCGGTGTGCGTCAGCTGCTGAACGCCTTTGCCAAGCTTGCGCCGCCCCCGATGGTGCGCGAGACCGACAAGCGCCCGGTGAGCCCCGACGAAAATGCCTTCAGCGCCTTCGTGTTCAAGATCCAGGCCAACATGGACCCCAAGCACCGCGACCGCACCGCATTCCTGCGAATTTGTTCGGGAAGCTTTACCCGCGGTGAAAAAGTCTATCATGTGCGTACCGGTCGCGAAATCCGCCTGGCCGCCCCGACGGCGTTCCTCGCGAAGGACAAGGAAGTCATCGACCACGCCTGGGCGGGC
>CADBLC010000127.1 GCA_902795385.1 Fibrobacter succinogenes
GCCCCGAGGTACACATACTTCGGGAACAGCATTTTGCCTTCGGGCGATTTAAGGCTACAGTTGGACGTATCCGCGAATGCGGAATCGAAGTACACCGGCCTCGTGAACACGGCTTCCACTACGTTCGCGTAGGGCTGATTGACCGATTCCAATTCCAGGTGACTCGTGTCGTGGTCGGCCAACGGAATCCAAACCGTATCCTTCGTCGTCGAATCAAGCACCAGGTCTTGCGTCCATACGCCGGCCAGTTCCACCGCGGGTTCCAGGCGCTGGTTGCCGTTCGCATCGACAAAGCCTATAACGCGGTAACGGCCCGGCTTGAGACCCGTGAGCTTGAAATTGCCTACGCTGTCGGCGCGGGTAATAAAGAGGGGCGGTTCCTTGGCAAGCATCGGGAGCGTATCCAGCTTGTGCGTCGCCGAATCGCGGTACTTTTCCAGATACTTCCTGCTTTCACGTTCGGGCCCCATCAGGAATAGTCCCACGCTCGGGAACAGCGACTTGCGAATCAGCGTATCGTTGACAAGAATGCGCCCGGCGATAGTCAGGGAGTCAATCTCTGAGCCCGTCGAAAACACGACCGTGAAGGGAGTCGCAAGCGCATTGCCATGCAAGTCCTTGATTCCGCCCGCAAACGTGATGGTATACGTGGTATTTTCGTCAAGCACCGCACGCGACGTGAGTTCCAACGTCCTTCCGCTCACCTCGAACTTCATCTTCTTCTCGATGGGGGGCGAAATCGAAACGGCGCTGCGCGGGATGCTCGCATTGATCCATTCGTCGAATTCCAGCTTCACGTACAGTTCGTTCGGATGGTTCGTGGTCATGGGCGCCGGATACACCGCCGCCACGCGCGGGGGCAATTTATCTTCGGGGCCACCGCCTGGGGCTACCTGGGTCGCACACGCGAAAAGCCCCGCACACAGAAGGAGCAGGCCCAAAGCGACAGCATATGCACGAACACGTAACTTCATCAATCAATCAGGTGGATAATCTTGCCAATGCGAGTCCAGCGGATGCTGAAGGGAATACGCCACCAGGTGAACGGATTGCCAAGAGCAAACTTCTGGTCTTCGTTTTCGAACGAGAAATAAATCACAAACGCCTTCGCACGGATATTGCGGAGCGTCACGGTACCCCAGTAACGGCTATCGGCCGAGTTGTCGCGGTTGTCGCCCATCATAAAGAACTGCGGCGATTTCACCACGTAGTAATCCATCGGCTTGCCGTCGAGCATAAGCTTCCTGCGGATTTCAAACTTCGGGGGCATTTCCTGACCGGCAGCAGAATCTACCGCAACGGTATCGGCCACGGCGGCGCTATCCGTAGCAACACTGTCCGCCACCGACTCACGAGATTCCGCATTCAGGCGCGCCACGTTGCCTTCCAAATCCTGCAACAGCGAAGCCTCGAAACTCACGTAGCTCACCTTGCGGGTAAGGCCGCCCTTTTCGTGCGGGTCGAAAATCGGCAAGAAACCGATGGACGAGAGTTGCTTGAAATACCCGAAGTTCATGGCGCCAGAGACAGTATCGCCCTGCTTGAGCGGGGACTGGATAACCATGCGGTTTCGCGTAAAGAGCGCGTTGAGGGCCATGCCGCGGTCATTCTCGACCGGCATGCGGAAATCTTCAAAATCGTAGCCGTTGTCTTCGCGGCCGTCACGCAAGAGGTCGAGAGCGAGTTCCACATGGGAATCCGGATTCTCCTGCGCCACGATGGAGCGCAGCCACCACAGGCGCGACAGCGGAAGCGAATCCACATACAGCGTATCGCCCACGGAAGGAATCACGAACGTCTCGAGTTCGTCGCGCGGCGAAAGCGTACGCACGGAAGCCGTCCACTTGCCGAGTCCCGGAATCGTATCGAGACGCTCGCCGTTGCGGAAAAGCTTGCCGCCGTGAACCGCGATGGTATCACCGCTCACCGCGACGCAGCGCTTGATGTAATCCTTCGGGCCGTCCGGATAATGCACCAGGTGCGGCTGGCCGTCTTCGGGTTCGTGGTCCCAATAGACGTTGCCGAACATCAGCGCGTTAAAGAGGTGCGTATAGCGCTGGGGGTTGTTGTCCGGATATTCGGGTTCACCGGGGTAGCGGAAAATCACCACGTCGCCGGGTACCGGGTAAGCATAGCCCGGGAACTTCTGGTTAGTAAACGGAATCGGGGAACCGTACGTAAACTTGAGCCCCAGCAAAAAATCGCCCGTCAGCAGGGAATCTTCCATGGAGCCGCTAGGAATCTGGAACGCCTGGATGACGTACTGGATTACGACAAGGGCAAGGACAATGGGGACAATGATTTCCCGCGCCAGGGACTTAAGAAAACTCTTGACAGAAAACTTTTTCGAGGGCTGTTCCATAAAAAACCTGTACTAGAGATTGCGGACCGTCTTCACGAAGTTACGGCTTACCAGCAGTTGCGTGCGGCTCTTGTCGCGGAGCACCACGACGAGGCGGCTCATGTCGGACTTGCGGATTTCGGCGATGTAGTCGATAGCCACGAGGTGGGCGCGGTGGATGCGCACGAACTGCGCCGGGTCCAGCTTTTTCTCGAGATCCACCAGCGGGGTGTCAATGACGTACTGGCCGTTGGCCGTATAGAGGGTCGTATACTTCTCTTCGCTGTGGAAACGAATAATCTCGTCGACGTTCACCAGCAAGATTCGGTCGCCGATTTTCACCTGGACGCGCTGCAAGTACGAACCGCGCGCATTGACCATCTCGCGGAAACGTTCCCACGAGAAGTCCTCGGGAATCTGCTGCTGCGCCGAGAAGCTCGAAAGGTTGCGGCGAAGCTTCTCGATGGTATTTTCCAGACGCTCCGGGTCGACCGGCTTGAGCAGGTAATCGACCGTATTCTCCTCGTAAGCGCGCAGCGCAAAGTTCTCGTAGGCCGTCGTAAACACGATCAGGGGCATGTCGTCTTCGCCCACATTCTTGAGCACTTCGAAGGCATCCATGTCCGGCATCTGGATATCGAGGAAAACAACATCCGGATCAAGCTCGCGGATTTTTTCCAGAGCCTGGGCACCCGAGCCCGCCTCGCCCACGACTTCGAACTCCGAAGCGTAGGGTTCCAGCAGCGACTTGATGCGCATGCGGGCCAGCGGTTCATCATCTACGACAAGGACTTTGCAAGGCATTATTTTCCCTCTGCAGAATCGGTTGCGGGCTGAGCCGGCTTTTTCATGGGAACAAGGATGCGAATCATATCGAACTTCATGCCGTCGGCATCTTCGTAAATCGTACCGGCACCCGTCATCAAAGCCATGTTGCCCAGAGAATCGCGCTTGAACTTCAAGTTCATCTCGGCATCAGGAATCGACAGGGAAAGAACTTCCCCGTTCACGGCGTAGGTTCCCTTCAAGGTATCGGTCTTCATGGAATCCGTCACGATAGTCTGCACAACGGTCGCGGAACTGTCTTCGGTAAGTTCCATGCGGGCCATGCGCATTTTGCAATCGTCGCACGGCAGACGACCGGAATAAACACCCGCCGTATTCTTCGGCAATTCAACAGGCTTAAGGGCCGGAAGCGGAGCGGGTTCTTCTTTATTACAACCAACTAGATATAGACCCATACAAAGGGTCGCAATAACAATCCTTTTCATGGGCTATAATCTAAAAAAATTTAGAGCAGGCCGTGGGAAAAGACAATGCGGAAGCCAAGCTTCGAGGACGTATAGAGCGGGTCCTTCTTTTCACGTACGTCGGGGGCGCAATCCTTGATGGGGTCGCTCCAGCCACCACCGCGCACCACGCGGGCAGAACCCTGGGAAGGGCCCGTGTAATTGTTGGGCACCGTTGTCGGGTAAGTTCCATACCAGTCGTTCACCCATTCGGCAACGTTCCCTGCCATGTCGTAAAGTCCGTAATCGTTCGGCGCATACTTCCCCACCTTCTCGGGGCCAGAAGTTTGTCCGTAATACGCGTATTTGGAAGCAGCCTCGACACCCCAGTAGTATGTGGTAGTAGTGCCTCCGTGCGCAGCGAATTCCCACTCGCCTTCTGTCGGCATGCGGACGGCATCCACCCCGTAATTGATTTCGATATCCTTCAAAAAGTGTTCGCTACCCATCGAAGAATAGACGTAGGCCGTATCGTAGCCCAAGCTCTTGGAAAGCTTGTTGCAGAACAGAGCCGCATCGAACCAGGAGACATTCACCACCGGATAGTCATCTCCTGTACGCGGCTGGTCAGGCATGCTGCCCATTACATGTGAATACAGCGCCTGGGTCACTTCCGTTGCAAGAAAATCGAACCCGACAAATACCCAATCAAGCATTTCGATAACCGAAGAATCGGCCACCGGAGCGCTACTGGAAGATTCTTCAGCAGAAGACTTTCCATCGCTCGACGAAGATGCTACACCGGAAGAATTGCCACTATCATGTTCGATCGGTTCGATTTCGACAGGATCGCCGGCGGCAGTACAGGAGCACAAACCCATCCCGGCAAAAAGGAACGCCACCAACAGCAGCGACCATATGCACAGAGAAAAGTTCTTGCCCAGGGATTTCATTAGCGGACCACGCCCACGCGGTAAAGTTTCTGCTTCGTCTTGCCGCTTTCGAATTTAACCTTCAAGCGCGCCGTATACACGTCGGAACCGAGTTTCTTCAAGTCGAGATGCTCGAACTGGTTGCGTCCGCGCTTCACGTCGGACATCTTGGCCTTGAATACGCACAGGCCCGTGATGTCATAGAGTTCAAGCGTCGCGTTCTTCGCCTCGGCACCGATTTCGAAGCGGGCCTTCGCGACTCCTCCACGCACCGGATTCGGGAACATGAAGAATTCAGTAATTTCGTCTTTCGCGTTCTTCTTTTCAACGTCACCGAGTTTCGAGGCGTCAAAGTATCCCGCACGCTCGTTGCCGCCCGCCGGGAGGGTCCATGCCGCCGAGGAAGTAGCCGCGTCGCTAGAGGCACTGCGCAAGCGGAATGCGGAAACGTTGCTGCGGTGCAAGGCGTAAAGCTCGGGACCTGCCGATTTTTTGCCCGGAACGGCATCGGCGACAAAGATGCTCATCGGGAAGATTGTCCCTAGCGTATCCTGGTATTCAAAGCTACCTGCGGCAAGCGGGAACTGGTCCGCCACCGGCTTGCCCTTGCCCGTATACGCATACACAAGGCCGTCACTGCTCGGCACCAGAATCTCGGGAACATTGTCGCCCGTCACGTCTACAAGAACCGGGTCGCTCATAAAGCCATACACGGGCGTACCGCGGGAAATCTTCACCGGGAAACCGGCAACAGGGAG
>CADBLC010000128.1 GCA_902795385.1 Fibrobacter succinogenes
GCGAGTTCCACACCGGCCTTGATCATGGCGGTCATGAGAACGCCGCGGTCGAAGTATTCCTGTTCGGTGATGACCTTGTCGGTAGCTTCGACCTTTTCGAATTCGAGTTCGCCCGTTTCGCCACGCCACTTGAGGAGGTCCTTGTCGCCGGCTTCCCAGTCCACCATCATGGTGCTGGAGAACTTGCCGGAGATGATGTTGTCCTGGTGTTCGCAGTAGAGCGGCTTCATGATCTTCTTCATCTTCTCGGCGAGTTCCGTGGCGCGGATCTTGGCCGGGTTGGAGAGACGGTCCATCATGTTGGTGATGCCGCCGTGCTTCAGGGCTTCGGAAATGGTTTCCCAGCCGTACTGGAGCAGCTTGACCGCGTAAGCCGGTTCAACGCCGAAATCCTTCACCATCTTGTCGTAGCAAAGGATGGTGCCGGTCTGGAGCATACCGCAAAGGATGGTCTGTTCGCCCATGAGGTCGGACTTCACTTCGGCAACGAAAGAGCTTTCGAGAACGCCCGGACGGTCGGCATGGAGGCCAGCGGCGTAAGCCTTGGCGTAGTCCCAACCCTTACCTTCGGGGTCGTTTTCCGGGTGCACAGCGATAAGGCAGGGCATACCGAAACCGCGAACGTATTCGCTACGGACTTCGGAACCCGGGCCCTTCGGGGCGACCATGATCACCGTGATGTCCTTGCGGATTTCCTGGCCTTCTTCGACGATGTTGAAGCCGTGGCTGTAAGAGAGGGCGGCGCCCTTCTTCATGAGCTTCATGATGGCCGGAATCACGTTGTGGTGCTGCTTGTCCGGTGTGAGGTTGCAAACGAGGTCTGCATCCGGAATCATTTCTTCGTAGGTACCGACCTTGAAGCCGTTTTCAGTAGCGTTCTTCCAGGACTGGCGCTTCTGTTCGATGGCTTCCTTGCGGAGCGTGTAAGAGACGTCGAGGCCGCTATCGCGCAGGTCAAGACCCTGATGGAGACCCTGGGCACCGCAACCGACGAACACGATCTTCTTGCCCTTGAGGGCTTCAACACCACGGCTGAATTCAGAATGTTCCATGAAACGGCAGTGGCCAATTTCTTCGAGTTGGCGACGCATAGGGATAGAATTGAAATAATTCATTTTTTGAACCTCTGTTAAATAAAATTGTTCCGGCTTGTTTTTGGCATGATTGAGCCCAGTAGTTAGCACGAAGTGCAAAGACGAGAGACGAGAGAAAAGTGCATTCCAGCCCGAAAATGTCTTCCCCGCCTCCGAGCGGGGACCTCCTTTCTATGATAAAAGGGGGAAGGCACCCCCTCGCTGCAGCCCCCTCGCCTAGGGGCTCTGCCCCTAAAACCCTAGTCCTTTACGCAACGGACGGAGGCAGCGTGGTCCTTTCTGTGGGTACCAAAGCTTGCAAACTCGTAGAAATTGTACAAGTCCAGGCTGTAGAAGGCGATTTCATCAGGCTCGGTGGCACTACTCCAGAAGTTGGCGACGCTGCTATCGTTGTTGAAAATGCCATGGGAACTCCTACAGCCGGCGGGCAAAGCAGAGAAGCCGAAAGCATCCGTTCCATTCCCGTTTTCGCTCCATCCGCTCTGAGACTTGAGTACCTTGCCCGCAGTCGATTTTCCGCCCACCGCCGTGAACAAGTTTTCCCAATCAACCCCACTCGGAAGATGCCAACCGTCGGGACAAGATTCCATGGCCTCCTCCCAAGTGTATAGGCGGCCGTCCTTGTTGCAGTACTCGATAGAATCATTGAAGCAATAACTTCCGGATGTTTCGTAGTTTAGGTTCTCCGCCATCCAGGTCTGCGTTCCAATGGTAATAGTCTTATATGTCTGGCCATCGCGGGAATCCGTCAGAATCCCTTCGGCAATCTCTTCATTCGGCCCTGCAGACGCCGACGAACTGTCATCGCATCCGACAAAAGCAAACGCAGCCAAACTCAACGCAACAAGAAACTTTTTCATAAATCCTCCGGTAACCCGGTATAATTAATTCAAAGTAAATGTAACTTATTTCTCGCAAAACGACAAAAGGCGGCCTTTCAACCGCCTTACAGAACAATCTTACTTCCCAAAATCAAAAAAAGCAGCAGGATCAGTTCCGAACACTTCGCCAAGTTTTACAGCCATCTTACGGGAAACCGTCCTGCGTCCGTTTTCCATAGCACACAGGTTTTGCACCTGAATCCCAAGTTTCTCCGCCAAGGTCACCTGCGACCAATTGCGCAAATCCCTATTTGCCACAATCATCTCGCCCGGGGTTGTTTCCAAGGACTTAAACCATTCCGACTCTTCAAAAGGAACAGCAACATTTTCGTCACTGACGATTACATTCTCCGGTTTATAGGTATTTTTCAAAAAACGGACAAGCGGAGCGGGGATATGTTTCGCCCTGATTTCAATACGGGGCCTTTTCACGACTGCCAGCATAATACACCTCAATATCTATAGAGCCTTCCTTACAAGTCCAACACGCCACCCAGTTTAGAGCCAAGTGACAATGATACCTGTCGCCTCCGAGCTTGGAGTAATGCCAAAACAATGGCTGCACCGGCCCAGAGACCTTTAAAGACTGAACGAGAGCCTTGAGCTTGTTTTGCACAGCCTTCGGCATCGTCGCAGCACTTCTTTGGGCTCTTTTGGTTATAGTTACATTGTACATAGTTAAATATAATCAATTTTTGATTAGTTGTCAAGTTTTATCTCTTTTTTTCGCCATACTCCTTCAAGCAAGCTTTAAATATGAGCGTTACCAATTCAGAAACCGTAATTTCCCGCTTTTTTGCTTCAGCCTCAAGTTTTTCGACAACCCACTCAGGCATTTCCCAAACACAATCAACAAAGCCATCACCAGTTGGTGTTTCGGATATAACCCTAAACGGGAAATCCTCTTTGCATTTTTCGATGTCGTTATTCATATAGCCTCCGTTTTGTGGTCGCAGTTTGCGACGCCGCTTTCGCGGCTGGTTTATTGTTAGAGGCGTTCCCTTCAATCCAAATTTCAGGATAAAAAAGAACGCACCTCGCCTTAAAACAGCGAGATGCGTTCAGCGGTAATGTACCTATATTCTAAAAAGTTGGCAAGGGACGGAAGAAAATTTTACAATCCGTGGATGACTGCTCAAAAAACCTCTTCATAAAACCTCCGTTCTAATCCACTTGTCCAGAAAAGCCATCTGCTCGGCGGTGTGGAACCAGTGTTCGCCGCCGTCCATTATGGTCAAGGGGGCTCCGATTTTCTGGGCGAATTCGCGCATCGTTTCTAGCGAGGTCAGGTTGTCGTTCGAGCCGTACAGAATCCTTGTCGGGATGCGCCACTCGATCGGATTTTCACGCACATAGCACAGGTATTCCCATGAAAGCGTCTCGCCGAAATTCGTCGGCACCGTTTTCTTTTCGCGAAGTTCCTCTTCAGAGACACCCGCCCACATCATCATATCGCAAATCAACTTTTCCAAGTTGACCATCGGCGAAATAAAGTATGCCTGTTTGACGGGCTTATCAGCCAGCGCATTCATCGAAAAGAACGCCCCGATGCTATTCGCTATAAGAATCACTTCGCCGCAGCCCGCCGCGACGGAATCAAAATATACCGGGAATTCCTTCTTGGCATCCCACGGCGTTTCGGCCTTATAATCGAACCCGAGTACATCGGCATCAGGGAACAAGCTCTTGTAATGAAGAGCCTCGTCGGCGTTCCCGCCCTTCCCGTGCACATAAAGGACAAGGGGTTTCATTCGCTAATTGTTCTTTATGCAGCGAACTGAACTCCCGCTGTGCTTGTAAGCGAAGTCCAGGAACGTATTCTCTTTATCGTAGTCTATGCCCAGGTGTTCGGCATAGTCGGCATCGAATCCTGTGGCACTCCAGAAGTAGGCTCCATTGCCCGCGAGGTAGAAACCATAGAGTGGAGCCCATCCGCCGACGGGCAATGCGGAAAAGCCGAATGCATCTGTACCATTTTTGCTTTCGGCCCAGCCGCTCTGGGATTTGAGGACATTGCTTGCGGTAGATTGCCCGCCCATCACCGTGAGCAGGGTTCCAAACTCCGCCTTGCTCGGCAAGTGCCAGCCCGGCGGACAAATCCCGTACACAGTGTCGGGCAAGGCGCATTTTTTGCCATCGCCGCAATCCTGCGGATTCTTGGTATCGGTCGCCAGTTTTACGGAATCGATTGCGGCAGCCCAGGTGTAAAGGCGGCCAGCCACGTCGCATTTTTTCGGCTCATTGTCGTAGCACCAAGACCAATCATATTTATCCTCACCCGAACCTCCTTGACCTGGGTCAAAGTTCAGGTTTTCCGCCATCCACACTTGGTCGCCAATCTTCACCGTCCTGTAAACCTTGCCATCACGGCTATCGGTCATGGTGCCATAGTCAATATCAGGGTTAAAGCGGCATTCCTTCGGCACATCCCAGCTCCAGCCCGTTTCGCCTTCCAGAAGCGCCGAACAATTTACCTTGTCCACGCTGCTGCTAGATTCCGAGGCAGAGCTCGGAATGGCGGAAGAAGAACTATTCACGCTGCTGCTGGATTCCGAGGCGGAGCCCGGAATGGCGGAGGAAGAGCTGTTCACGCTGCTGCTGGATTCCGATGCGGAGCCCGGAATGGCGGAGGAAGAGCTGTTCACGCTGCTGCTGGATTCCGAGGCGGAGCCCGGAATGGCGGAAGAAGAACTATTCACGCCGCTGCTGGATTCCGAGGCGGAGCCCGGAATGGCGGACGAGGAAGACTCCCCGCGTTCAAAAGAAGACGGCTCGTCGCTCGGCACGGCAGATGCCGACGAGCTGCAGTCGTCTCCACACGCTACGAGTGCTAGCGTCAAGGGCAACAAGAGTGTGGTCAGGGACGGCCACCACGCTTTGTTCGTGGCAGGCTTTGCCTTACGGCTCCTCGCAATGACGTTTCGCATAAGAACTCCTTCGCCTCAACGGCCTGGTATTCTACTGAAATATAACCTTTCCTACCCCACTTGTCCAGAAAGTGCAGCTTTACCCTTCGAATTTCCAGCCGCAGTCGTTGTGGTAGACCATCTGGCGGGTCATGCCGCCGTCGATGCAGATGTTTTCGCCGGTAATAAAGCCGGCCTTGTCGCTCGCGAGGTAAAGCACCATGTTCGCGATGTCGAGCGGGTTGCCGACGCGGCCTACGGGCTGTTGCGTGGCGTCGGGACCTTCATAGGTTTTGAAATCCGTATCGATCCAGCCGGGCGAAATGGAATTCACGCGCACGCGGCCCGCAAAACTCACGGCAAGTGCATGGGTAAGGGCAGCAATTCCGCCCTTCGCCGCCGTATAGCTTTCTGTCTGCGGTTGGCTCATGCGGTCGCGACTCGAAGAAATGTTTATAATGCTCGCGCCAATCCCGTGCGCCCCACCCGTCACCACGACAACTTTATCTTCAAACGATTTCATGTTGGTAAATATACACTAAAACGCACAGAAGTCTGCGACCCTGCTTGACGCGCATGCCGCATTATCCTATTCTTTCGGCAAATGCTCCAGTATTTCGAAGTCACAAAGAAATCTCCGTGGTTGCCGCAGGTCAAGGCGCTGTACGAATCGGCGTTCCCGGCCAACGAACGAATTCCCATAAAGCATTTGCTCGACAACAAAATCAAGCGTGAATTTTGGGCGTTTTTCGACAAGGAGGATGGCGCGAACGACGCGGCTCCCAAGTTCTGCGGGTTTTCAAATTCCATTTCACACGGGAGCATCACGAACATCGTCTATTTCGCCGTCGTTCCAGAACTGCGCAGCCGCGGATACGGCTCGCAAATTTTGCAGGCCATCCGCAAGCAACACCCCGACACGCGCATCGTTGTCGATATCGAAGTCGAAGAAGATTCCAAGGACGCCGAAGAACTCGAACGCAGGAACCGCCGCCGCGAATTTTACACCCGCAACGGCTTTGACTCCTCCCCCGTCGATTACGTCTGGCAAGGCGAACACTACCGCCTACTCAGCGCAGGCGGCACTGTCAGCGAAAAGGAATTCCGCGATTTCTGGAAAGAAATCCTGAAGGATATTCCCGGCGCAAAGTACCCGTAGTTTTAATCAATCAGGTCGCGAAAAATCAAAAAAAGACCTGTCCATCACGGTCAGGAGCGCATCAAATTTCAATACTTTATCTTGAAGTAATCCAAAATAATTATATTCTATGACATGTTTAAAGTCCAGAATACTCTCGCTATCTTGACCGCCTCGGCAGCCATGCTCATCATGGCATGCGACGGCACGGCCACGTCAGAAGAAATC
>CADBLC010000129.1 GCA_902795385.1 Fibrobacter succinogenes
GTGCGTGCACATAAAATTGACGCGCGCCATCGACGAAAGATTCGCGATGAGCTCATCGTCAATCAGTTGTTTGCTACGTTCCTTCAAATCGTAAAAGGCATCCGAGTAGGCACCGGTAAAGGCATAGCGCGAATACACTTCCCAGCCACCGTCGGAATTAACGTAGGCATCGGCCTTGTCCGCATCCTTCACGTACCAGGCGCCATCCATCGCCTCGAGTACGTTGAGCGTGTAGTTTACCTGTCCGTAACCCTGCGCAATGTTCTCGCACGTTTCGTGGGTGCGCGTGTAGCCGGAGTAGCCGAAATAAAAGTCGCCCTTTTTCCCAGCAGCGGCAAGTTTTTTGCCCAAGTCGCGGGCGTACTGCACACCGTTCGAGGTCAAGTGGCCCGTAGGGCCCGTCTCCGAAGTGCGTTCGCTGTGGCGGATTACAAAGAAAGCCTTCTCACCGTCTTTCAAGCCCGCGTATACCTGCACAAGGTCGGTAAAGCCGTCGGCCTCCTGCGGAGTCGCCACACGCCAAGCACCGTTATCGAAGATGTAATAGTTGTCGTGAATCACGCGGCCCTCGCGGACTTCCTTGTCGTATTCGCCCGGTCCAAAGCCCACCGTGTCTTTTTCCATGGGCTGCGCGATTCTCCACTGGAACCCGTTCGCATCGCAAATGAACCTCACCGCCGAATGGTCGGACGTTTCGTAGTCGTTTGCAAAAATCGCGCTCTGCCCCTGGTTCACGTACGTGACCTGCCCCGCATTTGCAGTCCCGCAAGGCACAAAGCTGTACGCCAGCGGGAAAAAGGCGCGCATGTACTTCTCGAAATTCGGTACGTTGCCGCCGTAGGCGGACATCGCGTTGTTGCGGATATCGTTGTACCTCCAGTTGGAATCAAGGCCCACGATCCAGTCCGCAATCCTGATTTTCCAGTTGGGATCGCTCCACACGCCGTCACCCTTCAGGTCTTCGCCCAAGGTGCGGATAAAGTTCAGCGTCTCGTCCTTATTGCCGCGATTCTGTACCATCGCCGATACAGCCAGCATCACCGCACCGGAATCAGTCGCAAGCTGGAGGGAATCTATCCCGAAGGCTGCAGCCGCCTCGTATTTCGCCTGCACTACCGCTACATCTTCGGCAATATGGTTCATCAACAACTGCTCTACTCGCGGCTCCGACAAAAGGTCCAAAATGTCGATACTAGACGAATCGGGAGCCTCTCGTTCCGCCAGTATTTCGTAAACAAAGCGAGGGGCGTCAATCGTCTCGACAACCTCGCCAGATTCGCGTCCCGGTTCCGTCGTGGTTCCGCTTACCGTACCACCATCCGTATCAGAACCACAACCTCCCAAAGCAAGAGCCAAAACAACCACCAAACATTCCAAGCACCAATTTTTTTTCACCATACTACATCGTTCCCGAGTCAAGCCCCCTGACCGCATAGAATCTTCGCGTTCCGTCCGGGCGCATGACAATGGCCACGCCAGCCAAGTAATTCAGCCACCGATTGGAATTGGACTTATAGTACCGCAGGTTGACATTCCCAGCCGATATATAAATTACCAATGGCACCAGCAGCAAATCATGCGACACAAAAAGGGTTACCCTGCTCTTGGCTTCTTCGAAAGACGGGAGAATGACATCTTCTATCCATTCGTTACACCGCGGAGCAAATTCGTAAAAAGCGTCGGCATAGGCGCCCTCGTAGGCCCACTTGGTAACCACGTTCCAGCTGCCGCCATTGTCTTTTTTCGCCTTAGCGTAAGCGACAGAATCCTTCACGTACCAGTAACCGCCCAAAAGCGAAATCGTATCGGCAAGCGTATCCGTATCGCCGCGGCCCTTGGCAACTTGGTTACAGGTCTGCCAGGCACGCACCGACGGCGACGAGGCGCAATAAAAATCAGTAACGCCCGCAAGGGATTCGCCCAGTTTAAGCGACTGTTCCATTCCCTTCTCGTTCAGCGGGTCGGTGGCGGCAGAATCGCTGTTGCGTTCCGCATGGCGAATCACCAGTACAAGCTTTTCGTCGGCAGCAAGGCCATTCACCACATCTACAAGGGGCGTAAACGCCGTGACCGCAGACTGGGCCACATAATAATCGTTCTTCTCTACAGCGCCGGCAGCACGCCACAAAAGGGCATGCTCGTCACACACAAAATAACGCCATTCTCCGTTGATTTGCGCCGGCTTGACCGCGCCTGCATTGCTTGAGTCGCACTTGCCTAGAATATCTTCGGGTTCGCGGACGGCAATGCTGTCCACAATAACCACGCTATCCCTTACGGCAACGGAATCTACCACACGAACGCTGTCAACAATGCGGACGCTGTCGATAACATTCACGCTATCAACAACGTTCACGCTATCCACGATGCGGATGCTATCCCTTACATTGTCCTTGAATCTAACGCTATCCCTGATGACAACGGAATCGATGATATTTACGCTGTCCACCACAACCACGCTGTCGCGGACAACCGTCATCACCTCGCTCTCTACTGCAGAACTCCCCGTATCGTCGCAGGCAAAAAGCATGGCCACAAGAGGAATCCCAATCAAGTACTTGCGCATCATCGTTTCCTCTTCCCTGTGGCACTCCTACATTGTCATCGTTCCCGAACTCAGGCCCTTTACCGGCACGTAGCGGAGCTTTCCGTCTGTACCCAGGATTATAGCCAATCCGGCCAGGTAGTTGATCCACTGCTTTGTATCAAAGTAACGCAGGTTCACCTTCTTGTTCGAACCATAAGCCGCCAGCGGCATAACCAGCATGTCGTGGGAAATCCACACGCCAATGCGGCTAATCTCGGAGAATCGCGGCTTTACGACCGTAGTCATGAATTCCTCGCCACGAGAGTCAAAGTCGTAGAACGCATCGCTGTACATGGCCTTGTACACATAGGCCGAGGTCACCACCCAGCCGCCGCCATCGGAATTCTTGTAATTCTCGAACTTCGTATCGTTCTTTACGAACCATTCGCCATCCAAATCCTCGATGGTATTCTCGGTGAATGTCGCGCCTACACCCTTGGCAAAGTTTTCCGCAGTCTCCTTGCTTCGCGTGTACGTGGAATTCGCAAATACGATGTCTTGGCCCTTAAGCTTTTCGCCTACCGACTGGGACTGTTTTTTGCCGTTGTCGGTCAGGTGGCCGTTCTTTCCGGTATCGTCGGTACGTTCGGCATGGCGCAAAACAAAGATGACCTTCTCGCCCGTCTTGACACTGGCAAGCACATCGGCGATATCCTCGAACGGAGTGATATCGTCGGCAGTCGCCTCGCGCCAGCTGCGCTTGGTCTGGTCGTACACGTAAGACTTGTCGGTATTGATTTTCCCGTTCTTGATCTGGCCCACGTATTCCCCAGCGCCAAAGCCCACCGTATCTTTCTCGATGTCCGTAGCCGCTCGCCACTGGTGTGTTTCCTTGTCGCAGGTAAAGCGGATCCTGGGGCCATCGGGCTGTTCGTAGTAAGAGACAAAGAACTTGCTCAAGCTGTTGTTCACATACTTGACCGTCCCCGCCGTCATGGAATTGCAAGTACCGAACTGGTACACATTGGTCCAGAAGTTGCGCAGGTGCTTCTCGAAATCGGGCACGGGCCCCAGGTTCCAGCTGGCCACATTCTGACGCACAAACTCGTAGGTGCCGCTCGTATCAAGAATCATGAGCCAGTCGGCCAGGTCTGCCTTAGCATTGTTGTCGTCCCAGTTGCCGTTGCCCTTGATGCGTTCGGCAATGCCGCTTGCATACTGGAGCATCTCGCTACCCGAACCCTTGCGCTGCATCATGATGGATATCGCAAGCAAGGCCGCGCTGTACTCGTCGCCATCAAACAGGTTCACGTCTTCGGCAAAGCGACCATCGGTCGTCGTAGTCGTCTGTTGCTGCTGGCCGTATCCACCCCAGCCACCAAAGCCACCGTAACCGCCACCGCCGCCACTAGACGAACCGCCCAGGCTGATATTGAACGACGAAAGAATCTCGCGCAGCGACTGAGCCTTCACGGAACGGATGGGCTTGTTGTTACCGCTGTCTTCCACGAGCTTCTGCACTCGAGGCGCTTCCATGTGGGTAAGCATGTTCACGTTCACGGTATCGCGGTCGGTGACATCCACAATGGCCTTGAGCTTTATCGGGCTCGACGACAGCCCGCCCTTCAGTTCACTGCGGAACACGCCTTCCGCCTCCACGAGGAGGTAAGGAGAAAGCAGGTCGACGCCCTCGAACTTGTAGCTTCCGTCGGCACCCTTGATGCACTCCGTGTGCGTATAGCGCGTCTCGGCAAGCCTCTTGACGCTGTCGAGCTCGGTCAGTTTTACCGATGCGCCAAAACGGAACGGCCCCTTTTCGGCAACACCCACAATAGTCGCTGCCGGAATACGGACTTCGGCCGTGTCGAGCGAAGAAGACGTTGTCGTACTACTGCCACCATAACCGCCAAAACCACCATAGCCGCCATAGCCATCGCCGGGAGCCGCGGCCACGGAAGGTTCTTCGAACGTCAATACGCCGTTCTTGCAGGATATCGTATACACCTGCTCGAGCATATCGTAAGGAATCCATTGCCCGCCTACGCAAAAATACACCGACTTCTCGGAATCCACCATGAACGTTTCACCTTCGTTCGCGGCGGTACAGGCAGGCAACTGGTTTACATCTTGCACCGTCGTCGTATCCGTGACAACGGAATCGTCCTTGAGCACATCGGGTGGAACATAGGAGCTAGATGAACCGTTAGAATTGCTTCCATGGCTATGGCCGCCAGAACTGCTGGAGCTACGATGCCAACGACCGGAACCACCCGACTGGGGAGCATGATTGCTTCCATCACCGCTAGAAAGTTCTTGGGCGGAATCAAAGAGGGCCTTGGGATCGGACGAAGCATCCGAACCACACGACACCAGCAAAAACAAAAGACCTATAAGGACACTACGAATATACATACTGTCTACCGCATGTAATATATATCGGCAGACGCGATTTTCAAACAGGCAGATTCGCCCAAATCTTCAAAAAAGTGCGGAAAATCACCCATTTTAGTGCATTTTTCCGGTTTCCATGAACCGGGTATGCATCTCGAAGGCGCGGGAGAGCGCGAGCGGCATGTGCAGGCCCTTCGCATGGCGGATTCCGTACTCCAAAAAGTCCGTCAGTTCGTCCCGGAAATCCGGGTGGGCGCAGTTCTTGATAATCAAGCGGGCACGTTCCTCGGTGGGCAGGCCGCGAAGGTCGGCAAGCCCCTGCTCGGTCACAATGGTCCACATGGCTCACGTACGGGACAATGCTCGATATGGCACCGCCCTTGGCTACCGACGGCGTGAGGAAAAATCCGAGGGCGCAGTTGCGGGCAAAGTCAGCCGAGCCGCCAATGCCGTTCATCATCGCTGAACCGCACACGAGGCTGCTGTTCACGTTACCGAAGATGTCGGCTTCTAGCGCCGTATTCATGGAGATGACGCCCACGCGGCGAATGATATCGGGGCTGTTGCTCACCTCTTGCTGGCGGAGCACAAAATGCTTTTTCCACTCGGCGGCGTTCTGCACGAATTCGCGCTGGGCGGGTTCAGACAAAGTAAGCGCCGTACCGCTCGCCACGCCAAGCTTGCCCTTCTTGAGGAGCGGGAGCACCGCCTCTTGGATGACTTCGGTAAACAGGTCGATTTGGCCCAGGCGATCGTCGCCCGCCATGGCGCAAAGCACCGCGTTCGCGACCTTGCCCACACCGCTCTGAAAAGCCATTCCCTTCGGGAGCCTGCCATGCGATTCTTCGAAGCGGATAAAATCGAGGATGCGTTCGCCGATGTTTTTTGAAACCTCGTCGGGTTCTACGAAGGGCGTCACTTCATCATAGCCGTCATTTTCTACGATGGCGACGACCTTGTTTATGTCGATGCGGACGAATTCATCGCCGGCGCGGTCACCGGCCGCATAGATCGGGAGTGGCTTGGCATGGGGCGGGAGCTCCGGCAGAGCGTTGTCGTGCATGCCGATGCAGCTGTCGCCAAAGCGGGTATTCAGCTCCAGAATGATTTTCGGGGCCATTTCGAGGTAGCAGACGGAATTGCCGCCCGACGTAGAAAGATAGACGCGGCCGTCGGGCATAATCGCGCTCACCTCGATAACGGCGACGGTCGGCGCGGGGACGGCGCCGGTGCGCACGAGGTAACCCATCTTGCCCAGGTGGGCGTCGATGTAGTCGATGCTCCCGTCGTTAATTCCCTTGCGCAAGCTCGGATTGCTCTGGTAAGGCATGCGGAGCTTCATCGCCTTGGCACGGGCCAGGGCGCCATCGCAGCTGTCGCCTGTGGAGGCGCCCGCAAAAAGCGTAATCTGGAAATTCTTGCCTTCGGCATGCAGGCGTTCGGCACGGGCGGCAAGCGCTGCCGGGACAGCCTTCGGGTAACCGGCCAGCGTAAAGCCGGAAACACCCAGAACATCACCATCGTTAATCATCTCGGCCGCAGCCGCGGCACTGCACTTTTTGCTAGCAAATAAATTTTTCTATCTTCCTAGTGTGATCCACTTTATCAAGTACAATATCATCGGCGTACTGAACACGCTCATCACGCTCGCCACGGTGTGGGTGCTGCACCAGATTCTGGACTGGAACCTGGAACTCTCGAATTTTCTCGGGTTTGTCGCGGGCGGCGTCAACAGCTACCTCATGAACCGCATCTGGAACTTCAAGAGCAAAAACAAGAAGCGCACCGAGGTGCTCCGCTTTTTGGTCGTGTTCCTGTGCAGCTACGCCCTGAACCTGCTGGTACTTGAAATATGCGCCTACGTACTCGTGAGCGCCCCGTGGGCAGCCCCATTCTCCGCGTGGATTTCCAAATTCATGAAGCCCACGTACTTTGCGAACATCATCGCAAATATCGCCTACGTCATCGCAAGCTTCTTACTCTACAAAAAGTGGGTGTTCAAGCGCTAGCCGCTAGCGCACGTATCCCTTGAACCATTCGGCAAAGGCTCCAATGCCCGTATCGAGGTCGGTATCGGCCGTGTAACCCACGTCCGCCTCGAGCGCCGCGGTATCGGCCCACGTCACCTCCACGTCGCCGGGCTGCATCGGCATAAAGTTCTTCTCGGCCTTCTTGCCTAGGTGCTTTTCGAGCGTCTCGATGAATTCAAGCAGGTTCACGGGCTTGCCGTGACCGATGTTGTACAGGCGGTGTTCCGCCTCGGCACCGGGAGCGTCCATGCGGGTAACTCCAGCCTCGAACACCTTCACCACGCCGCCGGCAATGTCGGCCACGTATGTAAAGTCGCGCATCATGTTGCCGTTGTTGAACACCTTGATAGGGCGGTCGTGCATGATGGCATCGGCAAAGAGCCACGGCGCCATATCGGGGCGGCCCCACGGCCCGTACACCGTAAAGAAGCGGAGCCCGGTCGCGTTCACCTGGAACAGGTGGCGGTATGTTTCGGCCATCAGAGGCTCGACGGCTTGCACACAGGGTCGTCCGTACAGAAAGGCGTCTTGGTATTGCGGCCGTACACGCTGCTGCTCGACGCATAGGCCAAATGCTTTACCGGGAACTTGCGGCAGCACTCGAGCACGTTCAGGAATCCAGTGATGTTACTGTCAATATAGGCCTGCGGGTTCTGCAAGCTGTAGCGCACGCCCGCCTGCGCACCGAGGTGGATAACGCCATCGAACTTTTCGCGAGCAAACAAATCCGTCATG
>CADBLC010000130.1 GCA_902795385.1 Fibrobacter succinogenes
GCCCACTTGTTGCCCCACCAGCCGTCATCGAACATGCTTGTAGGGGACTTCATGTCGTCCCACAGGAGTTCACCGTAGAATTCCCAATGCGGAATCGTTTTTACGCTCAGGTCGAACGCGAGCGAGATATTGTCCTGGTCGCCCAGCAGGTGTTCTTCGAAAAGGTACGGGATGAACGGGATGACGTACGACCACTCGAATTCTCGGCCGGAACTGTCGGCGTCTTCGTTGGGGTTAGGCACCGATTCGGTCGTTGTCCCGTATATGGCTGTTTCGGAGAGCCCGAGCGAGATATTCTTGGGGAGTGCAAAGTTGAGGCGGTGGGCATGCATGTACTTGCCTGCGTTCTTTTTTTCGAACAACTTTGCAGCGTACTGTGTGTAGGTTACGGGGCCGATGGCGAACTGGTACCCGAAATACGGCGTGGGGGCCGGGTCGAATATGCGGCTGCTGCTGTCTTGCCACGGGCGGTAGATGTTGGATTCGCCGCGCAAGATTACATGGTTGCGGCGTGCAGGGCCCCATTCGAGGTAGTCAAAACCGGCCATGAGCAATACCGGCTTGAGCTGGTAGTTCACGTTGGCGGCAAAGATGTCCCAGGTACGCTTATTCTCGCTCTGCTTGTTGAACGGGATTCCTTCGATGGGTGTGTAATAGTTGAAAGCGATGTCCCTGTTCGTGTAGTCCGTGCTAACCTTGACGCGGGCGTCGAAGCGGAAGGCGCTCGTGAATTGGCCGTCGAGGAACAGCCTGATGGACATGGAATTGTCGTAGTGCGTCGGCGCGTTCGAGAGGTTCGTTATCGCGACGGAATCGACAAGCTGTCCGCGTATGTTCAGTTCGTAGCCCTTGGCGGTGTCCGCAAAGGCGAAGTGAGTCTCCGTCGGGTCGCCTGCGTTACGGGCGAAAGAGCTTGTGGCGATAACGCACGAAAGGAGAGCGGTTGTAGCGAACAGTTTCATCATTTTTTCCCGAGAAAACGTGTGGCGAATTTGACACCCACGGAGCCGAAGGCGGCATGGGTGAGGTGCGCGAAAATCCCGTGTACGTGCGGGTTGATATAATGCGAATTACGGACGAGCCATGGCAGGCGGCCAGGGAGCAGTGCGCTTTGGAAACGGGCGTCCATGTAGGCGATGTATCCATCCAGGAATTTCTTTTGATCTTCGTTTAGCCTAGCGTATAGCGTTGAATCGTGGACGGCCTTGGCCCATTGCAAGTTTGTACGCAGCTTTTCGGTCCAGGAGTGTCCTCCTGCGCCACCGATGGCGTTTTCGCCGTGGATGCGGTAGCGGATGACCTTGTCGCTCACGGGTGCGTATCCGCCGCGTACCGCGGCGCACAGCGTAATCCATTGATCGTGTACGGGAACACCGTCGGGAATGGGCAGTACATTTGCGAGAAGCCCCGCCTTGAACAGCGCCATGCATCCTGTAACGTTCGTAAATCCGGTAAGGAGTGCCTTTACGGAAAGGTGCTTGGGAATCCTGTCCATTTCGCGCCAGGAATTGGCAATCGTCTTTCCGTCGGCGTCAATCACCTGGGCATCGCCAAAGACGAGGTCCCTGTCGCGGATTTTCATCTCGAGGACTTCGATTTTTTGTGGGTGCCAGATATCGTCTTGGTCGGCGAGGGCAATCAGGTCGTCGTCGCCGAGTTGCGTACGGGCCAACTCCAGCGCCTTCGAGAATGCGGCCTTGTGTCCGGTGTTCTGTGGGAGTGCGTGTATCTGGAGTGGGAGTTTTTGCGCGTAGTCCTGTAGAATCTTTACGGACGAGTCTTTTGAACCGTCGTCTACGGCTACGATAAAGTCCGCCGGTCTCGTTTGAGCCAATAGCGAATCGAGCATCTGCGGGAGATACTTTTCACCATTGTAGGTCGCGAGAACAATGCAGACTTTTGCCATATCATGAATATAGCAAAAACGCCTAGCAGGAGATTTCCTTGATGTAGTCGGCTTTTAGTTTGCTGAGCAAAATGGCCGAATTTCGCCTTTCGTTAATATCTTTCCGATTATTCCATAATGGACGGATTGAACCTGGATGGGTTGCCATGAACGATAAAACGCCAAAGAATCCGAAGGTTTTGAACAAAGTAACAAGGAGCTCGTCGGCGTTATTTTTGGCGGTAGGCAACAGGGCCTCGTCCGGGTTCTTTGCGGTGGCGCAAAGGTAGGGAATGCTGAACATCTTGCCGCCGGCGTGGAGCATGCGGAACGAAAAATCCACAAGGCCCATCGGAACGGACATATTGTGGTCAAAACCTCCCGTGAGCCTTACGATGCGTCTGGAGAAGGCGGCAACGTAGGGGCAAGGAGCCGCCACAAAGCGGAGCTTGGAGTCGTCGGGAATCATCGCCACTCCGGTGCGTCCGCTGCGCAGGTAGCCTGCAAGGAACTTGCCGTCCACGCCTGTCGCAAGGCGCGGGGCAAACGCGTCGACCATGGGGAACCCTTCAATGGCCTGCGCCAAGTCGTTCAGGAAGGTGCGGTCCACCCTGACGGACTTATGGGCGAACACAATCCATTCCGCTTCGCTCTCCTGGATGCTCTTGTTGATGTCGTTACCGAAGAACCAGCCTAGGGCCGGGTCGGTGAAGGGCGGTTCGGTCGGGAATTCGGGATTCTCTTCGTGGCTCCAGACGATGACGTCGAATTGCTTCATCAGAAGCCCACGCGGAGTCCTATGCGGTGCTCGAAACCGAGCCCCTGGGCGAGGTAGGAGAACGAATAGTCCATCGAGAACAGGCTGCTCGAGTATCCGAGACCGCCACTCAGCATGCGGGCTTCGTTCGATTCGCTGGGCCTGCTGTCTGACGAGGCGAGTTCCTTGAAATCACGGACGAGGTCGAGCCAGGCGCGGGTGAAACCGGCGCGGATGGAGAAGTAGCTGCCGAGGGCGTATTCGGCACCGAGGTTCAGCGTAGACTCGGCGAACCGCGGGAAATCGCTGTCAGCGTAAAGCGTGAGGCGTCGCACGCTCTGCGGGCGGAAGTAGCCGGCAATCGAGAACGTCTGCGACATGGGGTAGTGTTCGTCTTCACCGTCGTCCACGTAGTCCCGTAAAATGCAGCCCATGTCGCGGGCTGTAAGGGCGAGGCCGAAAATCTTGCTGGGAGACTGCCAGGCGATACCCCAGTCGAACGCGAGTCCGTATGCGGTGCGGTCGCCTTCTTCCTCGGCGAGCCTGTCGCTTGCGAACTTCACGGTGGTTCCGAACTGGAAATGCTTCATCGGGAAGGCGAGAGTTGCAGTAACGAGCTGGCTGAACGGCTCGTAGTCGATGCCAGTCGATTCGCCGAACTCGTCGTAACCTTCAATGGTCCCGTAGTCGAGCCAGTTATAGCTTATCTGGTATAGGAACGTATTTACATGCGCCGTGTACGAGATGGTTCCCTGGTTGTCGGAGAATTCACCTGTCTGCCAGTGCATGGACGCGATGCGGTCTGTTCCGTCGGGAAGCTTCAGTGCGGCCGGGTTCAATTGCGTAATTGACGGGTCGGTACTCGGGTTCGCTGCCGCGGACTTTTCGAGTGCGGCGTTACGGGGGCTGTCAAAGGTACGCAAGAAAGAGAATACTTCTTGGCCGGCGTCGCCATGATCAAAAAAAGCCAACGCCGTCGCAGGAACAAATAACGCGAAGGTCGCAAGGGCAGAAATTTTCCCTGTAAAACTCATAGCCCATAATTTACAAAAGAAACAACAAAAAAGTAGTGCATACCTTTACAAAATAGGCGAACTTTGATATATTTGGGTCGCTCGGGCTACTAGCTCAGTTGGTAGAGCAACGCCCTTTTAAGGCGTGGGTCGAAGGTTCGAGCCCTTCGTAGCTCAGTGAAAAACCGGTTCCGACTTGTCGGGGCCGGTTTTTGCATCTTTACTATCTTTGTACGTATATGGATACCTTGCAGGAATATCTCCAGGATTCGCTTTCGGGATCGCTGTCGGCATTCGCGAACGCGGGGAAGGAGTCGCTCCATCTGTGTGGTGCGACGATTCCCATGGCGTCGATGATGGTGGCGGGGCGTTTCTACGACACTCCCGAAGATATTCTTGTTGTGGCGAAGGACTACAAGAGCGCCGAGACGTGGATCGAGAACCTCCAGGGGCTCGTGGGCGAGGACCGCGTTCTGTTTTACCCCTCCATCGGCCTCAAGCCTTACGAACAGAAGGTCCCTTTCGAGGGAGTCCTTGAAGAACGCCTCAAGTTTTTCGAGAAAGTCGGCGATAGCAGCGATGTACGCGTAGTCGTGTGCCCGCTCGATGCCCTGCTGATGAAACTCCCTGCCCCCGGGACCGTGCAAAAACAGTTCCGGACGGTCAAGGTGGGGGATGTCTTTGACCCGGCGACGCTTCGACCGTGGCTCTTGGACCATGGTTTTAACGAACAGCCCATGGTGAGCGGCGTGGGGGAATTCTCCATCCGCGGTTGCATCGTTGATATCAACTGCTTCCTTTATCCGCACCCGATACGTATCGAGTTCTATGGCGACGAGGTGGAATCCATCCGCACCTTCGACATCTTTACGCAGCGTTCCATCGAACGGATGGACCGCGTAAAGCTTTACCCCATGGGCGAATTCACGCTGCCGGGCGAAGAGGCTGCCAAGTTCGGGGGCGATTTGTCGGGGCTCTGGTGGAAACGCCCCGATTACGAGAATCTCGGGTCTAGCCTGCTAGACTACCTGCCGAAATGTTCACTTGTTTTTGAGGGGCTTTCGACACTTTCCGAGACCGCGTCCAAGCTTTATCGCGCCTACGAGTCCGTGTATGCCGAAATATCCGGTGCGAATACCGGCGTGGCAGACCCGTCCAGAATCTGGTGGAAGTTCGGCGAACTTGCATCGCGCTTCCCGGGACGCGCGAGCCTCGACATGACAGGCGCGAGCGCTGAATCGAGCAGTTGGATTAACGTGAATCTCCGTCCGCAGGACTTTTCGAGCACGGGTACGGACGCTGTAGCGAAGCAAATCGAGGATTTTGCGGCCCAGGGTGGCCGCGTGTACGTGGTGGCTCCGACTCCTGGTGCGCTGGCGCGACTCCGTCATGTTTTCGAGTACCTGCCCGTAGAAGATTATTTTGTCGGCAACCTTACCGAGGGCTTCTGGCTCGAGGACGAAGGAATCGCCTTCCTTACCGAAACGCGCATATTCAACAGGCATGCCAACAAGCATCGTAAGCGCCAGATAGCGGGCTCGGTCGCGAGCGCCCTCATGGTGGAATCGCTTTGTGCGCGTGAACGTGAACGGCGGTTGGGTGGACTGCGCCCTCCTGGAATATGCGGGTGGCGACCGCCTCAAGTTCCCTGTATCCGACCTGCAGAAGATTGACCGCCTGAATCCTTCCGAAGACAAGATGCCGACGCTCGACAAGCTCGGCGGCAAGAATTGGGAGAACCTCAAGAAGCGCGTCAAGAAGAAGGTGGTGCAGATTGCGCGGGAACTCGTGGAACTGTACGCCAAGCGCGAGTTGGTGGAAGGCTTTGGCTTCCCGCCCAATCCCAAGATGCAAAAGGAATTCGACGACGCGTTTGAATACGAGCCGACTCCCGACCAGGTGAAGGCTACCGCCGATATCATGCGTGACATGGAAGCCCGCAGGCCCATGGACCGTCTCGTCTGTGGCGATGTCGGGTTCGGCAAAACAGAAGTCGCCATGCGTGCCGCCTTCAAGTGCGTGAGCGCCAAAAAGCAGGTGGCCATCCTGGTGCCTACGACGATTTTGGCCGCCCAGCATTACGAGAATTTCAAGGAGCGCTTTGCCGCTTTCCCTGTGAATATCGCGCTCGTGAACCGCTACAAGAGCCCCAAGGAAAAGAAGGAAATCTTCAAGCAGGTGAGCGAGGGGAAGGTCGATATCGTTGTCGGAACGCATGCCCTGTTGAGCGAAAAGAACCAGTTCAAGGACTTGGGGCTCCTCATCATCGACGAAGAACAGAAATTCGGCGTGAAACAGAAGGAGAAACTCCGCGAATTCAGGCTTGCGGTCGATACCATCAGCATGAGCGCGACTCCCATCCCGCGTTCGCTACAGCTGAGCATGACCGGCGTGCGCGACATCTCGCTCATCAATACGCCGCCCATGAACCGCCTACCCGTGGAAACCAAGCTCCTCAAGCGCGACGACGTGATTCTTGCCGCCGCGGTAGAAGACGAACTGGCGCGCGGTGGCCAGGTCTTTATCGTGAACGACCGCGTCCAGAGCATCAACATGCTTGCCGAAGACGTTGAACACTGGGTTCCGAACGCCCGCGTGGCCGTGGCACACGGCCAAATGGAAGACCGCGAACTTGAGCGCGTGATGAACGCCTTCCTTGCGAAGGATTTCGACGTGCTGGTGAGCACGAGCATCATCGAGTCGGGCCTCGACGTACCTAACGCAAATACGATTATCATCATGAACGCGCACCACTTCGGCATCAGCCAGCTTTACCAGATGCGCGGTCGCGTGGGCCGCAGTGACGTGCTTGCGAAGGCATTCCTCGTGATTCCCCCGCACAGCGAGATTTCGGCGGAATCCATGCGCCGCCTCAAGGCGCTCGAGCAGTACACGGACCTCGGTAGCGGCTACCAGCTTGCCATGCGCGACCTCGATATCCGAGGCGCGGGGAACCTGCTGGGTGAAGAACAGCACGGCTTTATCGCCGAGGTCGGCTTCGAGACGTACATCCGGATGGTGCGCGAGGCCGTGGAGCAGCTGCGCGGTGCGCCTACAGACAAGCCGGTTCAGCCCCGCGTGGAGCTCGGCGTGGACGCCTACCTGCCCGAAGATTACATCCAGGATGGCCTGACGCGCATTTCGCTTTACCAGCGCATCGCGCGAATCGCCTCCACGGCCGAGGTGGAAAGCATCTTGCAGGAACTGGAAGACCGTTTTGGACCGGTGCCGACCCCTGCGAAGATGCTTATGAAGGTCTCCGAAATCGGCCTTTTGGCGGGCCGCATGCGCGTACAGGGCCTGCAACAGCGCAAGGGCCTTTTGGCGGTGACTTTCGCCGAATATCCGCCTCCCGACCCGAGGGAACTGCTTTCGCTTTGCCCCGCGTCGCCGTACCCGATGCGACTTTTGAACGTGACCCCGGTCCAGGCGGTCATCGAACTCTCGACAGCGGACCCCGAACAGGTCGCCGAAAGGACTCTCGAGTGTTTCCGCACGTTCTCCAAGTAATCTCTTTTTGCTATTTTATAGCCGAAAGTTTTTAATAAAGGAAGTACAAGATGAAATCTCAATTTATCGTTCTTGGTGCATGTACACTTGCCTTGATTGCCTGCAATACCCAACAGTCCAAGCAGGCGGCCGCCATCGGCGCAAATTCTACGGACGACCAGAAGTT